>DASXVO010000001.1 GCA_036504215.1 Vicinamibacterales bacterium
GGCGGCGAACCACCCGGTACCAAGTACGTCCGACACCGCCAGAAGACTGGGTATCTGGTTCGCGGAGGGAAGGTCCTGCGTCGCGACCAGCGTGCCGTCCGCCATGGGCACACGGAGGAACGGCGCCTGCGCACCCACGACCCACTGCCGATGTGCGCACGACGTCTGGTAGCCCGCCAGGCAGTGGGGGCACGTGTTGTCAGACGCGGCAAACGATCCAATGACGAACTGGCCCCGCTTGATCGACGTGACGCCGCGGCCGACCTCTTCGACGATGCCGCAATATTCGTGACCCATGGGGGCGGGGTCGCTCGCCGCGTTGAGACCGCGATAGGGCCACAGATCCGAGCCGCAGACGCATGTTGCCGACAGCCGGATGACGGCATCCGTCGGCTCGATGATGCTGGGGTCCGGACGCTCGTCAATGCGGACGTCGCGCGGACCGTAGAGAACTGCTCCTCGCATGATTCGACTCCTTCTTTCCCCGGCGTTGTGGCCGGGCCTACATCGTGTATCCAGGCTTCTTGTACAGCGTCGCCGCCTTGTCGACGATGTCCGGGCGATACACCTTCTCGGCCCACTCGGCGGGCGTCACTTCTTCGAGGGAGACGGACACCGACTCGTCGCCGTAGTCCAAGACCGTGGCGACGTCCCTGGTGATCGCCTCGGCGAGCCGGCGTTTCTGCTGCTCCGACTTTCCCGGCCAGAGTCTGACGATCACGTGCGGCATCGCTCGTTCCTCATTTCGCGCGTCGATCAGCGAGGTACTGGTCGTCGCTGACCTGTTCCATCCACTCGACGTTCTTGCCATCGAGCTGCTCCTGCACCGCGATGTGCGTCAAGGCCGTTGTCGGTGACGCGCCGTGCCAGTGCTTCTCGCCTGCCGGGAACCACACCACATCGCCTGGTTGAATTTCCTCAATCGGGCCACTCCACCGCTGCACGCGACCGAACCCCGCCGTCACGACCAGCGTTTGTCCGAGGGGGTGTGTATGCCACGCGGTACGGGCGCCCGGTTCGAACGTGACCGCCGCGCCGGAGACGCGTGCGGGAGCCGGCGCCTGAAACAGCGGATCGATCCGAACCGTTCCAGTGAAGTAGTCCCCCGATCCCTTCGATGACGGTTGTGAGCCAGCTCGTTTGATTTCCATCGATACACCCCTCTGAACAAGAGTTTGTTTGACCTGACGCGATCACGCGCGCGCCCGTGTCGGTGACATCTGTGACTCGGCACCACGACGCACCGGCCATCGCCACCGGACGGCCACAGTCCCCAACGCCGCGGTGCCTGCGACCACGACGCCACTGACGAGAAACACAAGACTCAACGCGCCTGCATCAGTAGCCACCCGAGGCTGCGGGTTGGCGAGACCTTCGAACGTCACAAATGCAGAGTAGGGCGGTGCCGTTCATTCGACTAGCCGTAGAAACTGCCTAGGGCCCATGAGGCGAATTCATCAATGAGTTCTCTGGCTGAAAAGCCTCAAATCAGGCTCAAAGACCACATTGACTGCACGGGCGCGCAGGGAGTCTCGCGGCGGCCCGTTCAGCTAGGATGAGTCTTTCGGTTGGTTTCAGTTCAGAATACTCGTTAGATGGTTTGGCAGATATGAGGAGTGTTCACGAATGGTGCGAGATGAACTGAGCGTGATGTCCGCGTTCTTGGCGGTCGCTGACGAGAAGAGCTTCACCAAGGCCGCAAAGCGGCTCGGCGTGACGCAATCAGCGCTCAGCCACGCGATTCGAGGACTCGAAGAACAAGTCGGTGTACGCCTGCTTGCGCGCACCACTCGCAGCGTCGCGCCGACCGAGGCCGGCGAGCAATTGCTCGCCGAATTGCGACCCGCGCTGACGGGCATTCGCGGCGCCCTGGACAGGATCGGAGGATTGCGTGACAAGCCGCGCGGGCGCGTGAGCCTGCTCGTGCCCCGCCTCGCGGCGATGAGCGTACTCGGTCCCAAGCTGGCCGAGTTCGCACGCACCTACCCGGATGTGGTGTTGGACGTGAGCACGGACGAAAAGAGGCTGGACCTAGTCGCTGGCGGCTTCGATGCCGGCGTTCAATACGGGGAGTTCATTCAACAGGACATGGTGGCGGTTCGTGTCTCGCCCGATCATCGCCCGGCGATTGTCGGCGCACCGGCGTACTTCGCCGATCATCCGAAGCCCACCTCACCGCACGACCTGCTCCAGCATCGGTGCGTCAACTACCGACATGGTTCAGGAGAGCTGTACCGTTGGGAATTCGACAAAGGTGATCAGTCCATCGCCGTCGCCGTCAACGGGCCGCTGATCACGAACGACATCGGTCTTCTGACGCGGGCGGCGATCGATGGTGTAGGTCTCGCGTTCATGTCAGAAGAGCAAGCCGCCCCGCATCTCGCGAACGGAGCATTGGTTCGGGTGCTGGAAGATTGGTGCCCGTCGTTCCCTGGCTTCTTCTTGTACTACCCGAGTCGGCGCCAGCATCCAGCCGCGCTCACCGCTCTTATCGAGACGCTTCGCGTCTAAGAGGCGGGGCAGCAGGTCCTGGATCTGCAACTGAAGTCGGTCCCCATGCTCGGATCATCGTCTTGTGGTTGAAGTGCGTCAGCGTCAGCTCGGGAATTCGAAAGGTCGAGTGCCAGTTGTACGAAATGATGTTCTCAATTGGGTCGAAGGGACCGCTTCCTAGCTGGCAGAAAACGTCCTTCATATTCGCCTTGTGCTTCTGGTACTGCTCGAAGACGTGGTCCGCGCGTGGGGGCGTGCGTGACGGCCGATCGGGATGCGACTTTCGCTTGCAGGAAATTGCAAGCGGTTCCAAAACAGGCGTCCGCAAGCGGGTTCGGATGGCTATTGAGAGTGGCAGCCGACCCCGGTTTCATTGGGTCGGCTGCGATCGGCCTTCAGCGTGCGTTGCCTATGAACCAGGAGGTCGCAGGTTCGAGTCCTGCAGGGCGCGGACACCGGGCAGCGTCCCGTGTTCTTGAAGGCGCATCACTCGACGGTGAGCCCGCCTCCAAAATGTCTCCACGACCCGGGTGCATTCGAGAGGATTCGGGGTCACTACCGTGAACGACAGTGGCCCCGCAACTGATTGACCCCAAGATGGTTGTCGCCAGAAGTCGCGCGCCATCAATGAGTTAGAAACGCTCGCTCCTAGTGTTCGAATCCCTCTCTCTCCGCCAACCTTCGCCAAACGCTCGCTACGCTCGCGGCTTCGGTTGGCAAGCCAGCGAACTGTCACTCACTGAAGGCAAAGGTGGTCTCGCCGAAGCCCCTCGACATTGCTCGGGGCGAAGGCAGACTGCCGGCTGGACCTCACAACCTCCTCCGAGCACGCTCTCCACATTGTCTCCATTCGACTCACCCGCGGCCGAGTAACGGGTCCGCGTCCTTCACCCCCGACAAGCGATAGTCGATCACGCGCACGCGGGTCCCCCTTCGTCTGGCGGCGCCGATCGCCTGCCGACGGATAGGTTGTGCGCAGGTGCGGCTTGTCCGACAATCGCGCATCACCGGGAAGCCGCGCGTTTGGCCGTTCTCGTTCGGCGTCGAAGTGCCCGGCCGCACTGCTCGATTCCGGGATGTTTCATTGCGCCAGCGGACGCCGTGCCCGTTGCAGCAAGCGGACTTGCCGCCCGAAGGGCCTCGTCCGGGCGCTCTTTCGCACGACGGAAGATTGGCACGGCTTTCGCTCTGACTCCGTCGTTCCGGGCATGGCTGCCTGCCTCGAGGTGCCGCGCCCAGAGAGGGACAGGACATGAATTGGATCGAGAACCTCCTTCGCGACGTGCGACTCGGCGCCGCGTCGCTCGCCAGGTCTCCCGGCTTTGCCGCGGTCGCCGTGTTGTCGCTGGCCGTCGGAATTGGCGCCGGAACGGCCGTCTTCTCCCTCGTGCAGGCGATTCTGCTGCGCTCGCTGCCAGTGCCGAACCCTCAGGAACTGCGCATCCTCCAGTGGTCAGGCACGGATGTTCGCGTGCGCTCGTTCGACGGCAACTCGCGGCAGGACGGGAACGGCCGGATCGCCGCCGAGGCCGTGTCGCACCCGGCGTTCCTGTCCCTGCGGGCGCAGGGTGCCGCGCAGGCCGATGTCTTCGGCTTCTACCCCCTGCACGATGCCGCCGTCGTGGCAGCGGGGCAGGCGTTTGTGGCGGACGGCGCGATGGTGTCGGCCAACTTCTTCTCCGCCCTGCAGGTGCGCCCGCAGGCCGGCCGGCTGCTGACCCCGGGCGAGGATTACGAGGGCGGTGGGATGAATGTCGTCATCGGCCACGACTTCTGGCAGCGCCGCTTCGGCCTCGACCCGGGCGTGCTCGGGCGGTCCGTCGCACTGAACGGCAGGGCGTTCACGGTTGTTGGGGTGCTGGAGCCCGGCTTCAACGGCCTGCAGCCAGGCCAGGCCAGCGATTTCTACGTTCCGATGTCCGGGGTCTCGCCCTTCCTCTACACGTCGATCACCGCGGACTGGCACTGGTTCGTGCGCACCATGGCCAGGCTCCGAGCCGGCGCGACGGACACCGGGCTGGCCGCCGCCCTCGACGTCGCGTTCGCCGGCGAGACGGCGGCCGTGCTCAAGCGGCCGAAGATCCTCGTCGAACCCGGCCACGCCGGCCTTGCCAACGACCGCGAGCACTACCGGAAGCCGCTGCTGCTGATGCTGTCGGCCGTCGGCCTCGTCCTGTTGGTTGCGTGCGCCAATCTCGCCGGCCTGCTGCTCGCCCGCGGGGCGGCTCGTCGGCACGAAGTGGCCGTGCGCGCCGCGCTGGGCGCCGGCCGCTGGCGGCTCTTCCAGCAGTCGCTTGCCGAGAGTCTGACGATCGCGCTGCTCGGCGGCGGCCTCGGCGTCCTGCTGGCGGCCTGGGCGCAGCCCACGCTGGTCGGCCTCCTCGCCGTGGACGCCGATGGACTGCGTTACGACTTCTCGCTGAACCTCCCGGTGCTGGCGTTCAGCCTCGCGGTTTCGCTGGCCGCCGCACTGCTGGCCGGAGTGCTCCCCTCGATTCGGTGCGGGCGGACCGACCCGATGAACGCTCTCAGGGGGCGTGGCTCGCTCGTCGGTCTCCGACTGCGGGCGGGGAGAATTCTCGTCGTCGCGCAGGTCGGCCTCTCGCTGCTGGTCCTGACGAGCGCTGGGCTCTTCGTGCGCACGCTCGCAAACCTGGCCCGCGTGGACGCGGGCTTCAGCCTGGAACGGCTCCTGTTGGTCGGCCTCAACCTCCGCGGAGGGGAGTACGCAGACACCAATCCCGTCCAGTTCTACGAGAGAGCGCTCGAAGCCGTTGCGGCAGTCCCGGGCGTGAAGGGTTCGGCCGTGGTCGAGTTCCCACTGCTCGGTCCGGGCGGATCGTCGGGGAGCTTCAACGCCTTTGTAGACGGCCCGCCGGCGCCTGCGGGGATGATGCAGGTTCGCCGCCTGCGGGTGAGCGAGAGCTTCTTCACCACGATGGGCGTGCCGATCCTGCGCGGACGCGCCCTGAGCGGCGCGGACTCCGCCGAGGCGGCCAAGGCGGTCGTGGTGAACGAGGCGTTCATTCGCAACTACCTTCCCGATCGCGACCCGATCGGCGTGGCATTCGCCACGTGGGACGCCGCGTGGACGATCGTCGGTGTGTGCCGCGACGCGAAATACACCGACATCAAGGAGCCCGTCTCGCCAACGGCGTACTTCTCCTACAGGCAGATGTTCTACTCGCGCTTTGCGCGGACGCACCTGCGCACGGCGTCCATCGCCGCACGAACCGCGCTCTCGCCGCTGGCCCTCGCGTCCGAGGTCCGGCAGGCGGTGGCTCGCGTGGATCCGGGCGTTGCCGTGACGATGGTGACGACGCAGGAAGAGGTGCGGGACCGGAGCATCGCGCGAGAGCGCCTGCTGGCCATCTTCGGCGGCGGCTTGGCGGGCCTGGCGTTGCTGCTGTCGTGTGTCGGCCTCTTCGGCTTGATGGCGCACAGCGTGACGCGCCGAACGGGCGAGATTGGCCTCAGGATGGCGCTTGGCGCCACGCGGCCTGACGTGGTCCGCTCGATCCTGCGAGAGGCATTGCTGCTCGCCGCCGCCGGTGCGGCCGTCGGTCTGCCGCTGGCGCTCGCGCTCACGCGGCTGGTCACGAGTCAGCTGTTCGGCGTGAAGCCCGGCGACCCCTTGTCGATGGCGCTGGCGCTCGTGGCCGTGCTGGCCACCGCCGCCGGGGCGGCGTGGATTCCCGCCTGGCGAGCGCAGCGCATCGAGCCGATCGAGGCACTGAGGTACGACGGTTAGAGCAACGGCTCCTGCAGCACGCCCGCGTGGCGCAGCATGAACGTGATCAGGAGGCGACCGATTCTCCCATTGCCGTCGAGGACGCTACTCGTTCCCCAGACGATGATGACGGCTACCACCGGGTGGCGGCAGACGGCAAAGAGGGTTGGGTGTGGGGTCGCTACCCGCGCGACAGGCACGGAACTGCCGGTCTTAAGACTCAGACTACGCCCGGGGGACCGGGGGCCGCGGCGGGTTTCTTTCCTGAGACAACGATCTACCGCCCGTGAGATCAGGTGAGTCAATGCGCAATTGCACAAGAAGTGCGCCGCACCTCCGCTTGGCGTTGCCGCCGTGCAGCCGTCCACCTTGGCAGCCCGTGGTGAAAGTCCCGCCGGCATTCGGCCGACGCTGCATCCCACCCGGCTGCGTTGCTCCTCCCTCGAATATGGCCCGATATTCTCCATCGTCGCGCCTGGCCGGCTGGGCGCATCGTCGCCCTCGGTGCTGCGCCGCGACTTCCACCACGGGCTGGTTAGGATCGTGAGGCGTCCGGTGCTATGTTCTCCACCGACGGACCGCCCGAGACCGGGCGGTGCGCGGCGATCGGAGCTGGCAGTCGCGCTTGGCCGCGAGCACCGATGGGCAGGTCGATTCGTTGCTCGCCCCGCGCAGGCCGGCTGATGCCTGCCCGCGGCGGGCTGGGCTCACGTGGCGGCTTGTCTGCGACGGACGGACTGGACGTGTCGGCGACGGTTCTCGGGCCGTCCGGCGGCGGAGGTCGTCCGCGAGGCGGAAACCCATGGAACTCCTGTGGCTAGACGTACGCGCCAGTGCTCGAACGCTGATGAGGAACCGGGCCTTCTCGGCGGTCGCCATCGCCACCTTGGCGCTCGGGATCGGCGGCGTGAGTCTCGTCTTCAGCATCACGGCCGGGCTCCTGGCTGACGCGATTCCGTACCAGCGCGCCAACGAAATCTGCATCCTTCAGCCCAGCCTCTCCGATTGGCGGCTGTTCGAGCTGATGGGGAGTGACCCCGGGCCATTCGCAAGTGTGGCGGCGTATAACGAGCGAGCGGCAAACTTGGCGGACGCAACAGGGGCAGAGCGGATTCTCGTCGGACGGGTCACGCCGACGTTTCTGTCGCTCACCGGCACCCGCACGGCGGTGGGCCGAGGGTTCTCGAAAGACGACTTCCAGCCCCGCCAGCCGACGGTTCTGCTCCTCACGGATGCTTTCTGGCGGCGCAGGTTTGGCGCGTCTCTTCGCGCCGTCGGCCAGACCCTGACTCTCGACGACCGTGCGTACACCATCATCGGGGTGATCGCGCCGCCGTTCAGGGCTCCGGAGGACCTGCCCTCCGCGCGCAGCCTGGCTGCTCGCATCGGCGCGGATGTGCTGCTGCCGCTGACCGGAAACCCCCAGGCACGGGATCCCGCGAGCACCGACCGCATGTGGCGCGGTGTGGACGTGCTGGTTCGACTGCGGCCGGGAGCCAACGTGGACCAGGGGCGAAGTCACCTTGGTACGCTCGCCCGCCAGTTGTCGGGACGGCTGGGGCCAGGGCTCGGCCACACGTTGGTGCGCCTGCCCGATTATGTCGCGGGCGATCTCCCGAGACAACTCGCCCTCCTGGGAGCGGCCGTGACGCTGCTCCTGGTGGTCGCGGGCACCAACGTCGCGCACCTCCTGCTCGCGCGAGGCCTCGCGCGTCGGCAGGAGATGGCCATACGAAGTGCGCTTGGCGCAGCCCGCAGACACCTGATGCAGTGCAGTCTGACCGACGCCCTGCTCCTGAGTCTCTGTGGAGGGGTGCTCGGTGTCTGCTTCGCCTGGGCGGGAGAAGCCAGTGTGGTGGGTCTTGCCGGCGAGTGGTTGTCCAGGACCGATCGCGTTCGTGTCGATGGCCGAGTGCTCGCGTTCACGGCGCTCGTGTCCCTCCTCGCGGGGTTGGGCGTGGGCCTCGTTCCGGGTCTCCACGTCTCGCGGATCGATCCTCTTCCGCTGTTGAACGGTGGAATGGGCTCGCGCGGGCAGATGAAACAGGGCTGGCTGCGTACGCTCCTCGTGGTGACGCAGATCGCGCTCTCCCTGACGCTCCTGATTGGCGGCGGTCTCCTCGCCAAGGACTTCCTGCGAGCGACCTGGCTCGACCTCGGGTTCGATCCCGCCGGCGTCCTGGTTGGTGAACTGTCACTCAGTCGCGTGGCATACGCCGAACCGGAGCAGGGGAACGCGTTCTTTCGGAAGGTCCTCGACCGAACCATGGCGATCCCCGGCGTCCAGGCGGCCGCTCTCACCAACAGCGCGCCTGGGGGGCCATCGATGGCCTCCGTGAACATTCGCGTCCGGCGTAATGATGTCGCCGAGGAAACACCCGAAGCGGACGAGCAGTGCGAGGTCGTCGCGGGAGCCTACTTTGCCACGCTGGCCATTCCGATGCGGGCAGGCCGGCCGCTCGATGAACGCGATCGCCGCACCGCCGAGCCTGTCGTCGTGACGAACGAGCAGTTCGCTCGAAAGTACTGGGGCGGGACCGGCTTCGCGATCAACCAACAGGTTCTGGTCGGGGAGAGGGGATACCGCGTTGTCGGTGTGGCCGGCAATGTTCAAGACCTGGAGGCGCCGGCCCAGCCGCGCATCTACTTCGCGTATGAGCAGTTCGCTGCATGGTCCCCGCAGATGACGCTGCTCCTGCGCGTGACCGAAGGCCCCAAGACATTGGCAGCCCCCTTGACGAGAACCGTGGCGGAGCTGAACCGCCTGCAACCGATCTACGACGTGCGGCCGCTCAAGGAGATCGTGGTTGGACCGCTGGCGCGACGGGCCGTCCTCGCTGCCCTGATCGCCGTGTTTGGACTGGTCACCATCATCGTGGCGTGCGTGGGCGTGTACGGCGCGACATCGTGTGCGGTCGCGGAGCGCCGTCGGGAGATCGCGATTCGCCTGGCGCTCGGCGCATCGGTCAGCCGAGTGGTGGCGACGATCGCCCTGCGGGGCGGGATGGCGGTACTCTGCGGTCTAGTTCTCGGGATCGGGGTTGCGCTCTCTCTCACCTCACTTATGCGCGCACACCTGGTCGGGGTTACGCATACCGACGTTGGGACCTACGCCGTCGTGACGCTGCTGGTCGCGGTGGTGGGATTGGGTGGTAGCGTAGCCCCGGTGGTCAAAGTCGTCCGAGGGCAGCCACTGGCTGCGTTGCATTCCGACTGAAGGCGCGATCAAACGGAGCCGCGCCTCACGAGGGGTGCACACCGTTCGAAGTCCGGGCCTTGAAGGAAAGGGAGCCGATGACGACACTTCTCCTCGCCATCCTGTTGACGCTGATCCCGCCGACCCAACCGACGACGGTTGTCGGCGAAGGCTTGGCATTCCACCTGAGGGTCCAGTCCGGCAGCGTTGGCGGACACCAGCCCAGTGGTTTCCCGGAGGGGGCCGCGGACATGGAGGTCGTCACGGACGGGAAGTCGATTCGCGTGACGCTCCACGGGCAGATAGGCGAAATGCAGGATGGCTCGATCAGCCTCGCGCCGGCCGGCCAGCGGGTGCGCTACCTGATCAACGAGCGCGATCGGACGTTTCGCGTCAAGGACGTGGTGTCGCCGCGGGCGGCAGCTGGCGAGTCCGCGCTCATCAAACCGACAGACGTCTTTCAGACTATCGAGGGACATCGCGCCCAGAAGTTCCTGCTCCCGCCCCGCCGGCCTGGGGCCGACGGTCGAAGGACGTCGGATCAAGCCCCGGGGCCCACAACCGACCAGGAAGTCTGGTGCACTTCGGACTTCAAGGTGGCGCCCAGACTGACGGAAATCACAAACCCGGCGCTGGCGTCCTTGGGAGACGACGAGGCGCTACAGTTCGTCAGGTTGTGCCCCCTGGCGCTGAGAACGGTGCTGCATGTCGGCACGAATCCAGAAGTCGACATCGTCTGGACCATAACGGGGATTCGCCGCATGTCGCCCCCTCCCGAGCTGTTCAAGGTTCCGTCCGGCTACCGTAGGACCCAGTAGAACGATCAACACGAGCGTGTCATGTGAAGAGGTGACAACCGATGCGGACAATCACGGCTCTGTCGATCGCGCTCGTCCTTCTCCTCGTGTCGGTCGGCGCACGTCAGACCCCGACTCCACCGCCCTTTGCACCCGGCGTGGTGAGAATCCCACAAGCAGGAGTCGTCGCTCCGACGCCGACCCACAAGGTGCACCCGAAGTACACACCTGCCGCCGAGGCGGCCAAGCTTCAAGGAACCGTGACGGTGGAGTGTGTGGTCAAGGTCGACGGGACGGTGGGAGACCTACGGGTCGTGAAATCGCTCGACACAACGTACGGTCTGGACGACAGGGCGGTGAAGGCGGCCAAGACCTGGCGATTCACTCCGGCAAAGAAAGGGACGAAATCCATCCGGTCTGTCGTGACACTCGACTTCGATTTCGTCATCGGCCAATAGCACGCTGCGCCATCGGCGCCCGTGCCTCTGAAAGGCGATCGCGCTGGACCTCAACCGCCGCGCTCTGCTTTCCATTCCATGGCCGGGCAGCGCTGTGGATGTCCGTCACCCGATCGAACACCCGGCCCGGCTCGATCCGGCCTTCGAGCACGTCGGGCAGGAGTTCCTCGATGTAGGCGCGCACCGCCTCGCCTTGTCCTCCGTCGAGGCGCGCGCCGCCCCACCACCCACCGTGCAGGCAGGAGGTCTGCAGTCCTTGTTGGCAGAACTCGCACGTGCCGTCGGACCAGGCGAACGGCGCAACGACCAGGTCGCCCTTCTTCACCCTTCGAACGTCCGAGCCCACAGCCTCGACGATGCCGACGAATTCGTGGCCCATCCGGTTGCCGGTCTCGCTGGGCGTCATCGAGTTGTAGGGCCAGAGATCGCTCCCACAGATGCAGGCTCGTGTCACTCGAACGAGAGTGTCTGTCAACTCGACGAGCCGTGCGTCCGGAACGATTTCGACCCGGACATCGTGCGCGCCGTACATCACCGTCGCTCGCATGTTGGTTCCCTCATCTCGTGCGGTGAACAGCGGCAGTCAGGACGTCACGCCGGCACCTTGCCGGCAAGCGCCTCGGCGACGGCGAGATGCGTCATCGCCGTCGTGGGCGTTCGAGCCGATTGCCGGGTGGGACCGCGAGATGCTCCAGCCGCGCCGCTACGTCCAACATCTTCAGTTTGCGCCGGGCGAGATCGGTCCCTACTTCTTGCTCCACTCGGCGGCCTTGTCGGGTTTGCCCCAGGCCTGATAGAGATGAGCGAGCCATTGAAGGGCCAGCTCCAAATGGTAGCGATCGGAGATGGCCGTGCGGTCCTGACGCGCCAGCATCCCTTGATAGCCTTCGAGGAGCAGCGGTTGCGCCTCGGCGTATCTCTTCTCGCCGGCCAGGCTCGCACCCAGCAGGCTCTTGGCGCGGAATCGTTGCCAGCCGTCCGGGTCATTCCTTTCGTTGATCGCCAGGGCCTCGCGCGCGAGACGCTCACCCTCCACGAACTTCCCTTGCGAGACGTAGGCCAGCGCCAGATCGGACGCCGATGGCCTGTTGTCGGGGTGGTCCAGGCCCAGGGCGCGCCGTCGCCCCGCCAGGACTTGCGCCGCAAGCGTCTCAGCCAAGGCAAAATCGCCCCGTCGTTGGTACATGGATGCACAATCCGCAAGATAGGAAAGGGTCGCCGGATGTTCCTGACCCAGCACGCGGCGGCTGATCTCCAGGGTCTGGCCGAAGAGCGGCTCGGCTTGCGCGTATTTGCCCTGCCGGACGTAGGTGTCGGCGAGATTGCCCATGGACAGCACCGTGTCGGGATGCTCGGGACCCAGGACGCGGCGCTGGATCTCCAGGTTCCGGCTGTAGAGCGCCTCGGCCTGTCCGTACTTGCCCCGCGTCCAATAGACGTTGGCCAGGTTGTTCATCGAGATCACCGTGTCGGGATGCTCTGGACCCAGCACGCGGCGCTGGATCTCCAGGTTCTGGCTGTAGATTGCCTCGGCCTGCGAGTCCTTACCCTGCGCCCGGTAGACGTTGCCCAGGTTGTTCATGCACGACAGCGTGTCGGGATGCTCCGGCCCCGAGATCCGCCGCTCGATCTCGAGGGCCCCGCGGAGCAGCGTCTCCGCCTCGGCGAACTTGCCTTCGTGCCAGGCCGTACGTCCCAGCTGGTTCACGGTGTTGAGCGTCCGTGGGTCCTCGGGACCCCAAATCCGGCGCTCCAATTCCAGCGTATGCTCCAGCTGCTTCCGGGATTCCCCGTACTGCGCGAGCTCGGCATACGTCTTCCCCATCGTCTCCCGAATCGCGGCCTCCACTTCCGGCTGGTTGCCGAACTTCCCGTCGATGCGGGCCGCGGCCCGGTCCAGGGCCGTTCTCACCTTGAGGTCGGGATCGGGTCTGGCGCTCTGCCCGGCTTGGGCTTTCGCACTGGCCTGTGCCAGCACATCGTGCTGCAAGAAGTCGGTCACCGCCTTGGCGATGGCGGACTGCTGCGTGGCTTTCGCTTCCGCCCGCCGCGCTTTCACCGCTTCCCAGGTGCTGGCAAGGACGCCCAGCACCAGCGCCATGACCACCGCCGCCGCGCCCAGCACCAACGCCTTGTGGCGTCGCGCGAACTTCCGCAGTTGGTACGAGGCGCTGGGCGGGCGCGCGGTGATGGGCTCGTCGCGCATATGGCGGCGCAGGTCCCCCGCCAGCTCGGCGGCCGACGCGTAACGCCGCGTCTTGTCCTTCTCCAGGGCCTTGCCGACGATGATCTCGATGTCGCCGCGATACGCGCGATTCACGACTCTCAGCGCGCTCGGTTCTTCCTCGCGGATGGTTCGCACCACCTCGGTCAGCTGACGTCCAATCTCGTACGGTCGTTTGCCTGCGAGCACCTCGTAGAGGATCACCCCCAGCGCATACACGTCGCTGCGCGTATCGATCTCCGCCGGATCTCCCAGCACCTGCTCCGGACTCATGTAAGCCAGTGTCCCGACAATTTCGCCGACGCTTGTCTGCAGGGTGACGCACGCGTCCGGGTCTGTGAGCCGCGCCACGCCGAAGTCCAGGATGTGCGGCTGTCCCGATTCGTCGACAAGAATGTTGGCGGGCTTGAGGTCGCGATGGATTAGCGCGCGCTGATGGGCGTGCAGGACGGCATCACAGATCTTCGCCATCAACTCCAGCCGCTGCCGCACGTCGAGCCGGTGGGTGTGGCAATAGTCGAGCAGCGACTGCCCATTCACCAACTCCATGGCGATGTACGGCTGGCGCCCGGAAGGTGTCTCGGCCGTGCCCGCTTCATAGATTTGGGCGATGCCGGTGTGCTGCAGCCGCCCCAGCGCCTGCGCCTCGTTCTCGAAGCGGCGAATCATCTCGCTGGTGGCGAATCCTGCGCGGATCACCTTCAGCGCGACGGTGCGTTGCGGAAACCCCTGTTCCGCCTCGTAGACAGCACCCATCCCGCCCTCACCGAGCAGGCGAAGGATGCGATACCGCCCAATCCTGGCCGGCAACGGCTGCGCGGTGCCGGCTGGCGACGAGGGCGCGCCTGGCGCCGCTGCGCCGGTGTTGATGGGCTCGCCGGGACGAGGCTTGCGCTCGTTCCCTGACGTGGAGGGATCGCGTTCGGGCATCGGCTGACCGTCCTTCGCACCGCAGATGCTTCGCTCAGCTGGCCAAAGCCGTGCCCTCCAGATCCTGCGGCCGAGGAACTGCTGGAAGACGCTGGGAGTAGCTTGCTTCAGCCCAGATCTGAATATACAACGGAACCCGACAGTTCGATTTGGGGACGCCCTTGCGGACATCGGTGATCACGCGGTCGCACGACGTTGAATGTCATTGGCCCCATGGGAGCTGGATCGGGCGTGTCAGTGCTGAGCGCAGGAGGCGCCAGGGGGTGCAGCTTGTCTCCCCCGACACCGCGGCGCGCTGCGCCACCACCTGCGGCGTCATCTCACCTACTACCACCAACCGCGGACTCACCTCTCGTTGGACAAGGATGAGCCGATCGCGCGAGCCGTTCGGGTTCTACCGCTTGATTCTCGCCCGTCAAGTCCCGCACACTGTCGGCTTACGACTGTCGGACCGTGGCCAACAATGACCGGGGGATCCCATTCGCGCGCACATCATTGCCCTGTTTGTCGCGGCGCTGTCCCTGCTCGCGTGTTCGACCGTTTGGGCCCAGACCTCTGGCACACTGTCGGAAGGGGCTCAACGCGGCGTCGAGGGGCATGCGCAGGGGGCGTTCCCCGAGGCGACCTTCGACGTCGGCTTCGCCACTTACACGCCGCCTGACAACCAGTTCTCGCCGTACTACTCCTGGGACGCGTACATGGCGCTCGACCTGACGGTGGTTCGCTCCGGCGAACGTGCCCTGAACTTCTGGACGACTTTTCAGACGGCAGGGACTGAGAACCTCGGGTCGAAGGTGAGCGTCGGCGGCGCCGGGTACATCATCGGGCTCGGCTATCGGGGAAGACTTCGCGACGACATCAAGGTGTCGGCAGGGCTGGTGCACCTGAGCTCCCATCTCACGCGCGATCTCGATCAGAAGACGAACGAGCAGCGCCGGGCCGGTGCGCCGATCCCCGTCGTCGACGACCCGGGCGAATACAATGTGCCCTACATCGAGGCGTCGCGCCGGTTCTTGAAGTGGCCCTTCACGCCAGAACTCACGGCCATCATCGAGCCAGTCAACCTCCGCCTGGACGGCGGTGTCCGAGGGCACGTCCGGCCGCTCTATCTTGCCTCGCAGTGGATCCTCTGGCGCCGGAACGGGCGATCGTTTGTGGCCGAGACACGCCACGAGATCGGCCCCAATCCGTTCAACACATTCGATTTGTCGTTCGAGTGGTTTGCCCGCCAGCCATCCGAGGGCCGTTTTCAAGTGCTCCTGCGAATCGTTCCCGGCCACAGCTTCCACGTCAGCCCCAACCTGGGCGGCGTGCGTGACGGCATCGCGATCGGCATCCGCCTGCGCTTCCGCTCGGTGCGGTCGTAGAGAGGCTTAACCACCTGCGCGGATCTGGCGACCGACGCACCGCGGCCGGCCCGCGTGACAACGGCCACCAGATCCCCAGGACCGCCGCGCTTTGATGTCCGCTTCGCTCACCACCGCGACTCTCGTCTGCGCGGTCGGCTCGTCAATGGGCGCTCGCACCCGGCGCGCCGCAGCGCTCAGATCGGCTCAATCCTCCCCCGACCGCAATCCGCCTGCAAACAACCCCCGCGTGCGACCATCTGGCCGATGGCAAGGCTCGCGCGGCTTCAGCAACTCGGTTCTTGATTCAGGAGGGGTGAGAGTGGCGCGGCCGGCCCTTCGACTCGCTCCACGGCAGAGCGCTCGCTCAGGACACGGGCGATGGTTGGAACGACAGAAAGTGGCGCGGCCGGCCACCCGCAGACCGATCTCCCTCGTGGGCGCGATACGATGCGTTGGCGGTGTCCGCTGGCATGCCGCTCCCCGCTCTCGAGGGCACGAGAAGACCCGTTATCGGACCCGACGGACGCCGCCCGGACATGCGGCCGAGGCGCCCAGGCGAAACACGGACCAGGACCGCGTTCCATCCGGCCTTCAGCTCCAGCGGCTACTTGCCGGATGGCCGGACGTTCCAGCGATCGAAGATCTCGGCGGACTCCACGTACGTCATCTTCTGTATCGCCGCCTCGCCTTCCTTCGGGTCGAGGAACCGGTGCTTCATCCTGCCTATCCGTGGAATTTGGACTTCCAGGTAGTGCACCTGGCCGGCCTGAAGCGAGAATTCGACCTGGTTGCGCTCGACGTAGAGGTAACACTGGTGCGGGCCGGACTCCATGTCCACGGTGAAGTAGTTGGAACCTGCGAGGCCGACGAGGTTCACTCCGTCACAACTGAAACTGACGTGGGCGCCTCCCATTGGCCCGCTGAAGTGCGGCCGGATGACGTGCAGCACTGCGTTGTTGCGCGGGTCGGGGCCCGGCTCCTGCGAGTTCCTGGCCAAGTCGGCGGCGTCCAGGGCAACCAGGCGCGACCACATCACGTCCAGCTGCGATTTCTGCTCGTCGGTGAGCGTGTCCCCAAAGGGCTTGTCCAGAATCAGGTGCACCTCGGTCGAACGCTTGGTGCCGACTTGAACGACGTCGAGGTCGAGCGCATGGTGTTCGTTGTCGACATCCACCCCTGTGACGGCGACCTGAGCCCTTGCGGGAATCAGGTCGGCGGGCTCGTTTCTCATCGACATTCGGAAGGACGACCGGATCTGGACTTGGTTGAGGTCGCGGCGGGCGATGCCCGTCCTCTGCTTCCATTCCTCGACGAGCTGGCGCTTGGCAGCCTTGCTCAGATCTCCGGCCCATCCCGGGGCGGACACCAAGAGCGCCAGGAGGACGATCACCGCCCGTCCCAGCAACCGGAGTCCGTCCGTGTCCATCCCTCGATCCGCGCGTTCTTGTTGATGTCGCATGGCAGTTCCTCGTCTCTCGTGAGGCGGTCCGGCCCGCCCGAGGACACTACACTTGCGGCCCGCTGCTGTCCATCGAAACGGCGGCCAGGCAGGGATTCGAAACCGGGCGGTCCTGTCCCGACGAGACGCCTTTAGGCAGAACCGGGCAAGCAGCGGGGGCACGAACACCCGCCTTCTTCCCGCGCCTATCGTCCTCGACCTCGAAGTGAAGACCGAAAGCCGGCCTCGGGCCAGCTGGCCTGCGTATCAGAGAAGGGAGCGGCCTTGTGTTGCGCGAGTTGATGCGCGGACGCGGGGTCCATTCCGCGAGACGCGCCAGGAGTTCGATGGGGCGGGCCTGTCGGCTCGCGCGACGCCGCATCGCCGGACGCCTCGATCCGACCGAGAACCCAGAGCGAAGCGCCCTTGGACCGTGTTAGCGCACACGTAGTACCGCAATCCCTCTGACAGTTCTTCTCGGGTTGACCCGCTGAGGAATCGGTGGATCGCAGGGCGCAGTGCGCGCAGCCGCCAGGGGGGCGAGCTGTGATAAGAACCTTCCCCGCCGTCAGATGAGCAGCGCCGGGGAAGGGAGGCTGTGCACACCACGGGGGCCACCGTGCCGTGCGCAGGCCGGTGGCGGGGCCGGTCAAGGCAGTGGGTCGAGCCTCTCGAGGGGTTCGAGGGCGAGGTGGTCGCCGTACTCGGCATGAAAGCGGGGCGGATCGTGGTCGTTCCAGAACATCTTGATCACGATGCCGTAGAAACGACAAATCTCAGGCACAGCAGGTCTCGGACGCGTCGAGGTTGGGAAACAGATCGACCGGCCGCTTGCCCGTCACGCGCAGGTAGAGCGCGTCCGCGCAGAGATCCACCCCGCATGTCCAGGTCAATTCGCCGGCAGTGCCGACCGCGAGGCTCTCGAATCGGCCGGGCATTGACCAGGCGGCAAACGCTCCTCGGCCCGCGAGGTCGGACAGATCCGCAACACCTCGAGTCCCGTCGTCGAACCGGAGGGCAACGCGGAAGCCATCTTCCGCCTTCGCCTCGGTCAGTTTCCTCATCTCGGTCCCTCTTCGAGATGGATAGGCCAACCAGGGCACGGGTGCAACGAACAGCGGCCACGCTGGATTCCGGTGAACGACCGGCAGTGTCCACGTCGAGTTCGACACGCCGGATGAAGTCTGGCCGGTTCCCGTGCCCGGGGAGGAGGACCTTGATGGCAACTTCGCGGCCGGCGGCGGACGTGGAACGCCGCAGAGTAGGGCAGTCGGACGGAGGCTGCGTGTACTGGGCGCAGGCGCTGCGCCCGGACAGGGAGGTCACCGGCCCGACCGGCTCGAAGAGCTCGACCGGATTGCCATCTACGAGCTTCGCATAGCTCGGCGGAGGGTCGGCCGCGGCTGAACGCCAACTTTCTTGCCCGGCGATCCGTCGGCCCATCGTGACCGAGCAGGCCGGGGGCTGCCAGGGGCGCGCGCGTGCGGCTGGCCATCATTCCGACCGGAGCGCATCGACGGGTCGCAGCAGGCCCGCCCGCCTGGCGGGAAGGTAGTTTGCGGCGAGCCCGATGAGGGCCATGAGGCCCGTGGCGGCACCCACGAGCGCGAGTGCGCCGTTCGGAACGCCGAACAGCATCGACGCCGCGGCGCGGGCCGCGAACACGGCCGCCACCGCGCCGGCGGGCAGCCCTACCGCCAGCAGCATCACGCATTCACGCATGATCAGGCCCACCACGGATCGCTGATCCGCGCCGAGCGTCATGCGAATGCCGATCTCCCTGCGCCTGCGGGCCACCATGTACGTGGTGAGCCCATAGAGGCCCACGACGGCCAGCCCCGTCGCCAGCAGGCCGAAGAAGCTCGCCAACAAGGCCATCAGGCGTTCCGGCAGCAGCGAATCCACGACGCTGGATCTCAGCGTCTGGAACTGAATCAGAATGGCGGGGTCGACGTCCGCGATCACCTGCTTGATCGCCGGGGCGAGCACGCTCACGGGCGCGTCCGACCGGACGACCAGGCGCAGGCCGTTGTCCGGCTTGCGGTCCTGCGAGTCCGCGAGGTAGGCGAGCGGTTCGAACGCCTCGCGAAGCGTGGAGTACTTCGTGTCGTTGACAAGCCCGACGACCTGGTACTCGGTCACCGGCCGGCCGGGCCCGACGACGAAGCGGAACGTCTTGCCAAGCGGGTTCGGTGAGCGGAGGAGCCGGGACGCGAACGCCTGCGACACCACCGCCACCGGTGGCGACCCGAGTCCGTCGGTCGGCGCAAAGACGCGTCCCGACAGGACGTTGACGCCCATGGTCTTGAAGTAGTCGGCGCTGACGCGGTTCAGGTTCGAAAGCCCTGCCGACTCCGGCGACGCGCCGACGAGCACGTTCTCGTTCCAGAAGTGGCCCGACAGCGGCGCATTGCTGCTCGCGGCCGCCGAGGTGACCACCGGGAGGCCCTGCACGCGTTCGAGCAGGCGATGGGACAGCGCACCCCGGCGTTCGACTGGCACCTGTCGTCCGCTGTAGTCGAGGGACACGATGAGGACGCCGTCCTGACGCATCCCGGCGTCGAGCGTCAGCAGGTTCCGGAGCGTTGACGCGAACAACAGGGCGCCGACCACCAGGACGAGCGAGACCGCCAACTGGGCGACGACGAGACCGCGGCGAAGACCGAACCGCTCACCGCCGCCGCGGACGCTCCGCGCGCCCCCCTGCAACGCCGTCCCGGACCGCGCCCGGGTCGCCCGGATCGCAGGCGCGGCGCCGAAGATCATCGACGCGGCGAGGGCCACGCCGGCGGTGAAGATCAGGATGTGCCAGTGCGGCTGCAGATCGAGAAACAGCGGCGCGTCGTCCGTGCTGAGGAAGGCGACGAGAAACCGGCTGAGCGGCCCCGCGACGACCAGGCCTGCCAGCGCGCCGAGCGTGGCGAGCAGGAGGCTCTCGGTCATCAACTGGCGTGTTACGCGCCACCGCGAGGCGCCGATGGCCAGGCGCACGGCAATCTCCTGCTCGCGTGCCGTGGCCCGGGCCAGCAGCAGATTGGCGAGGTTGGCGCAGGCGATGAAGAGCACGAGGCCCGCGATGCCGAGCAGCATCCAAAGCGACGTGCCGTACGCGCTGCGGAGGCCGGACACGCCGGTGACCGCCGGCTCCGTCGTGAGCCGCAAGGCCAGGTAGTTCTTGACGTCGGCGGCCGCGTACGACGTCGGCAGCGTGGCTTCGAAGATCCCCGGAGAGAGCGTCTGGAGCGCGCGGGTCGCATCGGTTGGAGAGACGCCGCCAGGCAGACGCCCGAGCACCGCCAGCCACCAGTGATCGCGCGCCGACGTAGCGTTGTCTTCGCCGTTCACCAGCGGCTCTGCGCACAGCGGGACGGCGACGTCGAACGTGCGGCCGACCTCGACGCCAAAGAAGGCGGGAGGAGTGACACCGACAATCTCGAACCGATGGTTATCGAGGGAGATTTGGCGTCCGACGACCGAGGTCTCGCCGCCGAAGTGCCGCTGCCAGAACATGTGGCTGATGACGGCCGGCGGCGTGCCGCCGCATCCCGGCTGGTCGTCGCCGGGATGCAGGACCCGTCCAACTGACGCGCCCACGCCCAGCACCTCGAAATACGAGCCGCTCACCCACAGGCCATTGGCCGGTTGCACCTCTCCGCCCGGCGAGAGGTTGAACCGGTTTGTGCCCCACGCAAGCACTCCCTCGAAGGAGCGCTGATGCTGCAGCACCTGGCCGTAGAGCGCAGACGTCATCTGCGGACGTCGGCCCCAGAATTCACCGGTGCGCCCACCCTTGCCCCGTTCCAGCTTGACTTCGACGAGTTGGTCGGCCGAACGAACCGGGAGCGCGCGAAGTCGAACCGCGTCGAGCAGTTGGAAGATCGCCACGTTCGAGCCGATGCCGATCGCCAGCGAGAAGATGGCGACGGCCGCGAAGCCCGGGTTCGTACGGAGCGTGCGCCAACCGTAGCGGAGGTCTTGAAACGCGGCGTCGGTCAATCCGAGCGTGTTCATCTCGTAGATCTCCTCGCGGATGCGCGTGACGTTACCGAGCTTCCGCATCGCCGCATAGCGCGCCTGGTCGGGCGGCAGGCCGCGAGCGATGTTGTCGTCGGTTTCGATGTCGAGATAGGACTGGAGCTCGCGCGTGCGCTCGGCGTCCCAATACGCGCGGGGAAAGAAACGCGTCCAGCTCACGCGTCACTCCGGCTCGGGCAGAAGGATTCGGTTGACCGCGCGGGTGAGCGCTTCCCACCGCCCGGTTTGCGTCTCGAGGGCCCGCCGGCCGGCCGGCGTCAGCCGGTAGTAGCGCGCCCGGCGGTTGTTGTCGGACGTGCCCCAGAACGACGCGATCCACGCGCGATCTTCGAGGCGATGGAGCGCGGGATAGAGCGACCCGTGTTCGACCTGGAGCACGTCGTCGGAGCCGCGCTCGATCGCGTAGGCAATCGTGTGGCCGTGGGCCGGCCCGAGCACGAGCGTCTTCAGGATCAGCACGTCGAGCGTGCCCTGGAGGATGTCGGCCTGGAGCGCCGAGGTGCCGCGTCTGGGCATACCGTCAGATTCTACTCCGGTAGATGGTCTTCTGGAAACATGGATTTCGCAGCCCGCTGCGGGAGATCTCGGCCGTGTGTCCGGAGTGTTTGCGGCAGGCTTCAATGGATGGGCTCAGATGTTCATCGACCTGTCGCGATGAGAATCCAGATTGCACTCACGGCCGACGGATCGGCTGCGGTTTCGTGATGGGTCGTCCGAGGAAAATCGCGCCACCGAGGTCTCCGCACCTGTGCGACCCTCTGGCTGCAACGCAGCGGCTGTCGGCCCATCTGTCAGGCCGCGGAGCGCATCGAGATGGAGGTGGAATTCACGCCGGAGTGCTTCATCACGGAATGGGCTTGTGGCCAGCGATCATCGGCCCGTCTCCTCCAGCAGGCGCGCGAGCGCGAGCAGCGGCATCGCCTCCACTTCCACGTTCAGCGGGTACCGCTCGTCACCCGGGTAGACGATGAAGCGGCGCGCGGGCGAGAGGTCCGCGCAGGCGTGGTGGAACCCCTTCTCGGGACGGGGCGAGAGGCTGCGTTTGATCTCGATCGCCCACGACTCGCCGCCGGGCAGGTGCAGCAGCAGATCGACCTCGGCGCCGGCGCTCGTGCGGTAGAAGTGCGCGGTCGTGCCTTCGGGGGCCGCGGCCAGCGCCTGCTCGATCGCGAACCCTTCCCAGCTCGCCCCCAGCACGGGGTGCGACACGAGGGTGTCCTTGTCGCCGATGCCGAGCAGCGCGTGGACGAGGCCGCTGTCGCGGACGTACACCTTGGGCGACTTCACGAGCCGCTTGCCGACGTTGGCGTGCCACGGCGGGAGCCGGCGGACGAGCAGCAGGTCCACGAGGAGGTCGATGTAGCTGCCCGCGGTCTTCGCATCGACACCCAGGTTGCGGGCCAACTGCGCGACGTTCAGCACCCCTCCCTGGTTATGCGCCAGCATCGTCCAGAATGTGCGGAGACGGTCGGCGGCAATGCGCGGTCCCAATTGCGGGATGTCGCGTTCGAGGTAGGACCGGATGAAGTCGTGTCGCCAGCGCAGGCTGCGCTCGTGGCTGGATGCCAGGAAGCTCTCCGGGAATCCCCCGCGCAGCCACAGCCGGTCGCGGTCGGCTGGTGTGGGCCCGACTTCCAGCGCGTCGAACGGCTGCAGTTCGAGGTAGCTCACGCGGCCGGCCAGCGTCTCGCCCGACTGGCGCATCAGGTCGAGGGAAGCCGACCCGAGGAGCAGGTAGAGCCCGGCACGGCGGCGCGACCGGCGCGACCGGTCGATCAGGCCCCGCAGGACCGGGAACAGGCCCGGCGCTCTGTGAATCTCGTCGAGGATGACGAGGCGGTCGAGATGGTCCGCCAGGTAGAGTTCGGGCTCGGCAAGCTTGGCCCTATCCTGCTCGGATTCCAGATCGAGGTACAGCACGCCCGTCCGTGCGGCCAGTTCCAGGGCCAGAGTCGTCTTGCCCGACTGGCGCGGCCCCAGCAGGACGACAGCGGCCTCTTCGGTCAGGCGGTGTTCAAGGACGGGACGCAGACGGCGATCAATCATGGTTGCAAGTATGGAACGTCGATGCGCTATTTGCAAGGATAGGCGTCCGCGACGATCGGCGTCCCGACCTGAGTCGTGGCGGACACGGCGACCGGATCGTAACGCCCACCGAGCGAGGGCGCGCGCGGAGGCGGGCAAGCCGGACGCGAGGCACGCCAGGACGCAGAACGGGTCCCGGGGCCCCCTCGAGCCGCCGCGGAGTGTCAGTCACTTGTCAGTCGAAATGAGGGCTCCTGCAACTTCCTGGCAACCGGCCAGAAGGCCGCAGGACGTTCAGAATATAGCAGTTGGTCGCGTCGCCAATCACCTCGTTGAAAGTGATCACGATCGGCGTGGTGACCGGCACCTGCGTCTGGTAGTTCGTCGGACTGATGGCCGTCACGTGCGGCGGCGACAGATCCGCCGTGCGGAAGTGGCTGCTGAAGCTCTGCGACGGATGCCGCAGGAAGACGTCGGTGAGCGCCGTCGTGACGAGAACGGTCAGGTCGGCGCCTTCGGGCAGCGTGCCGATGCTCGTGGCCGAGAGACCGTCCGCCGCGGGCGCCCACGCCACCACGTGCTGCTGCGCGCCGTTCCAGAGGGTGATGCCCGTCGTGGAGAGGATCGGATCGCTGAACGTGAGGCGAATCGACCGCGTGGGCAGCACGTCGGTCGCGCCGTCGGCCGGATAGACGCTCGCGACCTGGACCGCGGTATCGTCGAGCACGATGGTGCCGAGATCGACGACCTCGCCGTTGGAGGTGACCTGCGCGGCGGTCACGCGGGCGAACAGAATACCGAGCGCCGCGGAGACGTCGATGAAGAGAAGCGCCGTCGCCTGGTGGCCAGCTACGAGCAAGATGCCGAGCCTCCCTGGCGCGCGGCTCAGGACGGCCTGGGTCACTCCTGACGCAAAATCGTGACCGGATCCACCTGCGCGGCCCTCCAGGCCGGGATCCCGGCGGCGACCACGAGCACCGCGGCGAGGGCGAGGCCGGCCGCACCGAGGCTGATCGGATCGGTGGGCGACACGCCGTAGAGCTGACTGCGCGCCGCCATCCCCAGCCCGATGGAGCCGAGCACGCCGACTGGCAGACCCACCACCAGAAGTCGGAGGCCCTGCACGATGATGAGGCGGCGGACGTCTGCTGCGGTCGCGCCGAAGGCAAAGCGCACACCCATCTCGCGCTTGCGGCGGGACGCATTGTGCGAGACGACGCCGTAGAGGCCCATGCCGGCCAACAGAAGAGCCATCACGCCGAACAGGCAGAGCAGCGTGCTGCCGACTCGCTGCGCAAAGAAGGCGAAGCGCAGGAAGTCGGCCATCGGTGCGGTCTCCGAGACGGCAAGCTCGGGGTCGACGGCGGCCATGGCCGACCGGACCAGCGGGGCCAGCGCCACGGGATCGCCGTTTGTTGCCTGGACGTGCAGGTGCATCTCGGCCTCGAAGTGCTGCCGGTACGACAGGTAGAAGTACGGCTCGGTGTCTTCGTTGATCGAGAAGTTCTTGCTGTTCTTCACGATGCCCACCACCAGGACACGGCGCCGGTTGGAGGGAGTGAAGTTGCCCCCGATGGCGCTGCGCCCATTCCAGTACCGCTCCGCCATCGCCTGGTTGACGATCGCCACCAGTGGAGCGTCGGCCGTGTCGCGTTCGGCCAAGTCTCGCCCCTCTAGGAGCGTCATCGAGAGGGTTCGAAAGTAGTCTGGCGACACGATGTTGAACCAGGCGCCGTAGGCGTCTTTGGTTGGCGGCTGGTAGCCGTCGACTGTCAGCGTTGTTCCGCCCCCGCCGAACGGGCTGAGGGCGACGGCGTGGGCGAGGCTGGCCGCGCGAACGGCGGGCAACGACCGCACGCGCTCGAGGAGGTGCTGGTAGAGTGCGGGACCCGAGACCTGGTTGTAGCTCTTCGGCAGGTTCAGCGACGCAACCAGCACTGGGCGGCCATCGAACCCCGGCCGCAGGGAATCGGCGTTGAGGACGCTTCTGAGGAAGAGCGCGGCGCCGGCCAACAACATCATCGACAGCGCGACCTGCGCGACGACGAGTCCTTGACGAAGCGGGGCACGTCCGGCGGCCGCCGTTGTACGAAACCCGCCCGCGTTCAGCCGTCCAGCCAGGTCGGTGCGCACACCGGTGAGCGCGGGAACGATGCCAATGGCGAGCACCGTGACGAGGGTGATCGCCCCCGCGAAGGCGAGCGCGGACCAGTCGAGGCCAACGGGGACGTGGATCGGCAACCCCATCGGCGGGATGAAGCCGGAGAGAGTGCCGACCATCGCCCGCGCGAGCGCGAGCCCCCCTGCGCCGCCCATCAAGCCGAGCAGCAGGCTCTCGGTGGCAAACTGCCGAACGAGACGGCCGCGGCTCGCCCCCAGCGACAAGCGAAGAGAGATCTCGTGCGCGCGGCCGAGACCGCGCACCATGAGCAGGTTCGCGACGTTCGCACAGGCGAGCAGGAGCACGAGGCCGACAACCGCGGCGAGCACGGCCAGTACCGGACGAAGGACGGGTGCGGAGCCCATGGGCGACTGCCACAGGGAGAAGAGCACGGGCCGGCGTCCCTCGTTGCCCGCCGGATCCTCGCGCTCAATCCGCCGACCGATCTCGAGGAACTCGGCCTGCGCCTGCTCGAGGGTGACGCCGGGCCGCAGACGTCCTCGCAGGGACAGCCAATGGTCCGATCGGGACTGCCGCTCGACGTCCGGCAGCAGTTGCGGCTGCATCGTGATCGGCACCCAGAAGCTGAAGGCGACACCCGGAAAGTCACCGACGAATCCCGGCGGCGCGACGCCGATGACGCGGCATGGATGGCCGTCGAGCGTGACGCTGCGGCCGAGCACGGCGGGGTCGGCGTTGAATCGCCGCCGCCAGAGACCGTCGCTGAGGACGACCACCGCGCCAGTGCCGAAGGCGGCGGTCTCCTCGGGCAGGAAGCTGCGGCCGAGTGCAGGATGCACGCCGAGGAACGAGAAGTAGTTTCCGGAGACGATCGCACCGAACACCCGCTCGGGGCTCTGGCCGTCCGAGAGGATGACCCGGAGGAACCCCGAGGCGGCAACATCTGAGAACGCGTGGGTCGTTTCGCGGTAGGCGAGGTAGTCCGGGTAGGAGTTCGTCCCAAGGTGCCCGGTTCGGTCGCGCTCCGCGATGAGGAGGATCTCGTTCTGGCGTGCGACGCCTGGCATCGGTTCGAGCAGCGTGGTCCGGGCCCAACTGAAGACGGTCGTCGTGGCGCCGATGCCGACGGCGAGCGTCAGCGCTACCACGACAGCGAAGCCAGGGGCTCGGCGTAGCAGGCGGGTCCCATAGCGGACATCGTGCATGACATCCTCGAGCAGGCGGCCGCTCCGGACGTCGCGCACGCGCCCCTTCACCTGCTCGACGCCGCCCAACTCCAGGACCGCCCGTCGGCGCGCCTCGCCTGGCGCGAGGCCGGCTTCGCGGTGCTGCTCGCTCAGCAGATCGAGGGTGGCGGCCACCTCCTCGTCCAAGGCTCGCTCCACCGCATCGCGGTCAACCAGGTTCCGACAGAGACGTGCGACACGACGGAGCATGGCGGATCCTTTCGGGCAACCGACTGCACGGTGCGGCTACGGCGCGCAACGGACACAGCTAGCGTCGTCGGCTGGCGCGGCGGCTCACGCCGATTCCAGCGCGTCCTTCATCACCCTGGCCATCCGGTGCCAGTCCTCGGCTTCCGCCTCGAGACGCTGGCGCCCCCGAGCCGTCAGCCGGTAGTACTTGGCGCGCCGGCCGTTCTCGGAGGCGCGCCATTCGGCGCTCAGCCAGTTCCGCTCTTCCATGCGGTGCAGCGACGGAAACAGCGACCCGAAGCTGACGCTGAAGGCCGCCCTCGTGATCTGTTCGATGCGGCGCGCGATGCCGACGCCGTGCAGCGGCTCCAGGGAGAGCGCCTTGAGGATCAGCAGGTCGAGCGTGCCGCGCAGCATTTCGTTCCGAGGCAAGGTCATGAGACTCCTCTTATCGGAATACGATATCAGAGGTCATATCTGATTACGATAGGAGACGAGTGGAAGTTCCGTGGTCCCAGACCGCCTGGATCCGCCTTCGGAACGGCGGCGAGGAGGACCGCGATGACGATCCAGATGAAGTCGGACAAGGAAGCACGAACATCGAATCGTCTTCGCGCCGTGTTGGAGATGGACGACCTTCTTCGCCCTATGGACGGTCTGAAGGGATAGAAGGTTCCGTCGGTCGTTCCGGCTACGCGGAGCCGGCCTCCGGCGCTTG
This sequence comes from Vicinamibacterales bacterium, assembly GCA_036504215.1. Lineage (NCBI taxonomy): Bacteria > Pseudomonadati > Acidobacteriota > Vicinamibacteria > Vicinamibacterales > Vicinamibacterales bacterium. The sequence goes on from DASXVO010000001.1 coordinate 26,931, forward strand.
CGCGCACACTCGACATCGACGCCGTTCGTGATCCCCCGGTTGAGCAGGCTCTCCTTGTGCGCGCGCCTCGGAGGTCGTGACGCCGCGGCGGGCGTCAGCGCGCGCGCGTTCGAGGTGGCGTCGGAGGGCGCTTGACGTCCGCCTCCGCCACGGCAGCGGCCGCCGTGGTCAGGTCCTCCGCCGAGATCGAGAACGCCCGCGCGAAGCCGCCGACGTAGCGAATGTCCGACGGAACGAGCCGAAGCAAGTGGAAATCGGCGAGGTCGAACCTGGGCTCGGCGCCAGGGAACCGCGCCAGGTAGGCAGACTTCGCTGCCGCGTACTCCTGGCTTCCCGGCCGCACGTGGCGGACCTCGCCGGTCAGCGTAACGCGAGCCAGCAACTGCGGGTCGCCCTCCCCGGTGTCGGCCTCGCTCACGACGAGCGAGACCCGCGGGTCCTGCAGCAGGTTCCTCGTGTGCTGCGACAATTCACTCACGAAGATCAGGAGTCCGCCCAGCGCCCGCTCCGGCGCGTACGCGACCATCGTGGCGAGCGGCACGCCCCGGTCCATCGTCGCAATGGCCGCCCATCGCTCCGTCATGATCAGACGCGCGGCGTCGAGCTCGAAATCGGTTGGCATGGTGCTCTCCCTGTCCGGGTTTCTGCCATTCTGACCGACGTCGAGCTTCGAGATCCACTCGAGCCGTGTCTACCCGCCCGCCTCCCGCCGCGCTCGCGGCCTGGCTTGACAGTCCCAGGCGCCGCTCATATAGTCAGCGTGACTATATATAGCCAGACTGCATGACGATGACGACGTTCAGTGCCGAGTTGAAGAAGGGGGGGATGGAGATGCTCATCCTGTCCCTGCTCGAGGCGCGCCCGCGCCACGGATACGAAATCGCGAAGCTGATCGAGTCGCGGTCGGGCGGCCAGCTGCACTTCGCGCTCGCGTCCGTCTACCCGGCGCTCCTGCGCCTGGAGGGCCGGGGCTACGTCAAGGGTCGCTGGGTCGAGGAGCCCGGCACGCGTGCCCGCTGCTTCTACCGGCTCACGGCCGCGGGCCGGAAGATGCTGGCGGCGCAACAAGACACCTGGAAGGCCTACATTGCGGCGGTGGAGCAAATCATGGGAGGCGGCCATGCGTGACTGGGATGCCTTCATTCGAGGTCACCTTCCCCTGCCCGGGCGATTGAGGGGCGTTCCGCGACCGCGTAGTCCGCGAGTTGGCGAATCAGCTGCACGATGCGTGCGAGGACCGTCGGCGGCGGGGGATGACGGAGGACGAGGCCAACGCATTCGCGCTGGCGCAGGTCGGTGACTGGACGGCGTTCGCGGCCGCGCAGCAGGACGCGACCCGCGCCGCCGCCCTCCCGGGCCTGGCGCGAGCGCACGGTTGCCTCGAGACCATCGGCGAGCGGTCGCACGGCTGGCGATCGTTCTCGGCAGGCCTCGGCACGGACCTCCTGCTGGCCCTCCGGGTGCTGCGCGCGCAGCCCGGGTGTGCAGCCGTCGCTCTCGGCGTGCTGGCTCTCGCGATTGGCGCCGCCACGGCCATCTTCTCGGTGGTCGATGCGGTCGTGCTCCGCAGCCTGCCGTTCGACGACTCCAATCGCATCCTGGCGGTGGTCGAGCACGATCCGAAGCGAGTCGAGACTCTCGGCGGCGGGCTCACCTCGGCACCCACCTATCTCGACTGGCGGCATCACCAGAGCTCGTTCGAGGGGCTGGCCGCGGTTGGAAACACGGCGTTCAGATCCCGCACGCCGTCCGGCGAACCGTCCGCGGCGCGGGCGCAATCGGTCACGTGGGAGTTCTTCCAGGTCCTGCGCGCCGCCCCGCTGTTGGGCCGCGTGATCAGGGCGGACGACGAGATCCGCGGCCGCCATCACGTCGTGGTTCTCGGCCACGCGTTCTGGCAGCGGCAGTTCGGTGGCGCGCCTGACGTGGTGGGCCGGACGGTGGACCTCGACGAACAGCGGTGGCAGATCGTCGGCGTGATGCCGCCGGGCTTCACCTATTCCGTTGCCGGCAGTCGCCCCACCGACCTCTACGTACCGCTGGCGTTCGACGAGGCGGAATGTTCGCGGGACAGCGGTCAGAGTTTCGCCTACACCGCGATCGGGCGCCTGAAGCCAGGCGTGACGCTGGCGCAGGCTGGTGATCAGATGGGCCGTATGGCTGCAGGCCTCGATCGGCAGTATCCCACCTGGACGCCGGGCCGGACCGCCCGTGTTGTCTCTCTGCAGGACCGCCTGGTCGGCCGGGTGCGGTCCTGGATGCTGATGCTGCTGGCGGCCGGCGCGCTCGGATGGACGAGCAGTGTGCCGAGCCGGCCGAGGCCCTCGACATCCCGGCTGGTCGCTGGCCGGACGATGGGCTGGGGCGACGTGGCGGTCATTCCGGCTTGCTCACGCCCAAGCTGTGACGCACCTCCAGCCCGGGCGACGCAGCCAGGTTGACCACGAGCGCGGCGACGCTCTTCCGGGACACGATCCCGCCCTTGAACGGCTCGCCTTTCTGCGTGGTCTCGTAGTCGATCTCGTCGGCATCGGTGAACCACGCGGGACGAAGGATCGTGTATTCGAGGTCGGAGGCCTCGATGACGCGCGCCGAGTCGCGATACGGATCGAGGACGCTCCGGTACCGCTGGCCGGGAACCTCGTCGTAGATCCCCATGGAGCTGATCCAGATGAGGCGACGTACGCCGGTCTCGTGCATGGCCTCGACGACGCCCCTGGCCATCGGCTCGAGGTCGCCCGCCAGGTTCGCGTACACGACGTCCTGGCCGGCCATCGCACTCTGCAGTTTCGCCGCTTCAAGGACGTCCGCCTCCACTACACGAATGCGAGAGGCGCGCTCCGGTGTGATTCGGCGCGCGCGGCGCTGGTACAGCGTCAACCGGGCGTCGGTCTTCGCCAGGAACAGCTCCGTGGCGACGCGTGCGATGCCCCCGTTTGCGCCGAGAATCAGAACGTTGATCATGCGCGGGTTGTGCCTTCCGTCGTGTTTGCCGTCAGGATGGCTCAGCGCCCCACCATCTTCTGGAGGTGCTCGGGGTACCGCGCCCCTTGGACCTCGATCTGCGACGCTGCGCGGTTGATCTCACCGAGGTCATCGACGCTCAACGGCGTCGTGGCCGCTCCGAGGTTCTCCTCGAGGCGATGTCGCTTCGTCGTCCCCGGAATCGGCGCGATCCAGGGCTTCTGTGCCAGCAGCCACGCCAGCGCGATCTGCGCCGGTGTGGCCTTCTTCCGTTCGGCGAACTTCGTCAGCCAGTCGACAAACGCCAGGTTCGCTTTGCGATTCTCGGCCGTGAAGCGCGGCACGACGTTCCGGAAGTCGGTGCTGTCAAAGGTGGTCTTCTCGTCGATCGTGCCTGTGAGGAACCCCTTGCCGAGCGGACTGAAGGGTACGAACCCGATACCCAGTTCCTCGAGCGTCGGCAGGGCTTCCGTTTCCGGCTCGCGCCACCACAGCGAGTACTCGCTTTGAAGCGCTGCCACCGGCTGGACGGCATGGGCACGTCGAATCGTCGCCACGCCTGCTTCCGACAGGCCGAAGTGCCTGACCTTGCCTTCGCGAATGAGGTCTTTCACTGTACCCGCAACGTCCTCGATCGGGACGTCCGGATCCACCCGGTGTTGGTACAGGAGGTCGATCCGGTCGGTCTTGAGTCGCTTCAGGGAGGCTTCCGCAACCTCTCGAATGTGCACCGGCCGGCTGTCGAGCCCCGCGGACTTGCCACCCTCGAACTTGAAACCGAACTTGGTCGCAATCACCACCTGGTCGCGAACCGGGCCGAGCGCTTCGCCGACGACCTCCTCGTTTGTGAACGGCCCGTACGCTTCGGCCGTGTCGAAGAACGTGACGCCGCCGTCGAACGCGGCGCGGATGATGCCGATGCCGTCTTCCCGGCTGGTCGCCGGACCGTAGCCGAAGCTAATGCCCATGCAGCCGAAGCCGAGCGCCGAGACTTCCAGTCCGCTCTTACCCAGTGTGCGTTTCTGCATCTCTGCCCTCCGAAACCAGGATAGCGCCCGGCGGCGATTCTGAGTAGTCCGTCAAATCGGCACTGGCCTGTGAGTACAATTCACCAATGCACCTCGACGACCTCAACGTGTTGGCGGCATTCCTCGCCGTAGCCGAGGAACGGAGCTTCACACGGGCAGCGAAGCGACTCGGCCTCTCGAGATCCGCGTTGAGTCACGCCGTGCGCGGGCTCGAAGAACGGATCGGCGTCCGGCTGCTCGCGAGGACGACGCGGAGCGTGGCGCCGACAGATGCCGGCGAACAGCTCATCTCACACCTGAGCCCGGCGCTCGCGGACGTTGGCGCGGTGTTGGAGCACATCGCCGGGCTGCGCGCCCGACCGGCCGGGACCGTTCGCCTCGTCGCGCCACGCCTCGCGGCGAAGATGCTCCTCGGCCCCAAGCTCGAGGAGTTCGCCCGTGGCTATCCCGATGTCGTGCTCCACATCACCACGGACGATAGCCCCTTGGACCTCGTTGCCGGTCGGTTCGACGCGGGCATTCATCTCGGCGAGTTCATCGAACGCGACATGATCGCGGTCAGGGTGTCTCGCGACCAGCGCGCGGCGATTGTCGGCTCGCCCCGCTATTTCCAGTCGCACCCCAAACCGACATCGCCACGCGATCTCCCGGGGGCATCGCTGCATCAACATCCGCATGGGATCAGCCGGGGTGTATCGGTGGGAGTTCGACAAGGGCGACCAATCGCTGGTCGTCGGCGTGAACGGTCCACTGATCATCGACGACATGGACATGACGATCCGTGCGGCGGTGGATGGGATCGGCCTGGCGTTTTCGCTCGAAGAGTACCTGACCCCGCAGCTCGCGAGCGGCGCACTCATCCGTGTGCTGGAGGACTGGTGCCCGCCGTTCGCGGGGTTCTTCCTCTACTACCCCAGTCGACGCCAGCAGCCGGCCGCACTGGCTGCGCTCATCGAAGCGCTGAGGCTTTAGCGAGGCGCACGGGCGATCTCGCCCTTCACGCAACGACCCGCCCCTTGGGAACAAAGGAGGCGAGCGCTCGCCTTTGCCCTGGAAACCAACGGCGAAGAGCGACGAGCTTGGGTCCAGGCCGTGGCGGGCAAAGGGCAAGAAGAGGGCAACGCCCGGTGATCGAGGGTGGGCAACGGGGCTCGCCTCGCAGAATGAGACCGTATTCTGCGCGTGACCGCTGCGACGCTCTGGATCACGGTTACAGCGAGATCAGTCGGTAACTGAGCGGTGTAAGTGTCGATGTGGTGGCTCGCCATGAGCGAGCACCGCTTCGCGTCGGTCGAGGCAGGCGAGTCGAATGGCGCGCCCTGCACCCCTCGACAGGCTCGGGGTGCCCTGAGCTTGTCGAAGGGCAGGACTCGAACCTGCCCGCCTCCGCGCTTCGCGCTGCGGCGTGGTCTCGCCGTAGCTCG
>DASXVO010000002.1 GCA_036504215.1 Vicinamibacterales bacterium
CCAGATCTTGATCGGGATCGACACCGCCAGCACCGTCGCCAGGATGAGCAGCGCCCCCATCCAGGTTGTGGCGAACTGCAGGTAGAAGAGGCGATTGGCGCCGAAGCGGTGGCCGATCGCCAGGTGGATCAGTTCCATCCCGATCAGGGCGAGGACCAGCACGACCTGCCAGTCGATCTGCAGCGTCCGGAGGAGGTGCCAGGTTCGTCGGTGCAGGCTGGTGAAGACAAACGGTGAGAAGTGCCAGATGGCGGGTTTCGGGCACAACTCGCGTAGGCCGCCGCCGGCGAACCCGCAGCCGACGGCGAACGGCAGCGCGCCGAACTCGCCCGCGAACATCGGGGGCAGCCCGCACATGACGCCCACGAGGGCGCCCGCATAGGGGCCGGCGATCAGGCCTGCGAGGAACGTCGCCTCGAGGGTGAGGTCGGCGGCGTTGTAGCCGAGCAGCAGCCGGGCCACGACGCCCGCGCCCATCGGGATGCCGAGGCCGAGGGCGAAGGTGAGGCGATCGGGCCACGCGCGGCGCTCGGTCAGCAGGATGGCGCGGAACCGATGGTAACGGACCAGGACGATCGCGATGAGCGCGATGACGGCCAGCCTGACGACGAGCGTCGTCAGGAAGATCTGCTCGGTCGACAGGAATCGAGACTCGTGTGGCACTAGACCGATAGCTTGCGTCAGGGTTCGGCCCGCTGTCAAACCGCTCAGGGCGAAAGTGTTATCATGGTTTCACACCCCGGAGGCCCCACACATGATTCGTGCGTTGCTGGTCGGGTTTGCGACCACGTTCCGCTATATCTTCACCAAGCCAGTCACGGTGAACTACCCGGACCAGAAGGTCCCCGTGTTTCCAAAGTACCGGGGCAAGCAGGTCCTGATGCGCGACGAGAACGGCCTGGAGAAATGCGTCGCATGCGGGCTCTGCGCGGTGGCCTGTCCGGCCGACGCCATCTACCTCGAGGCGGCCGAGAACGACGGGACGGCGAAGGCCGGTCCGCGGTACGCGAAGGTCTACCAGATTCACAAGACCCGCTGCATCTTCTGCGGCTACTGCGAGGAAGCCTGTCCGGTGTCGGCCATCTTCATGGGCAAGGACTACGAGTTGGCCGTCTACAGCAAGGACGAGTTCATCTGGGACAAGACCGACCTGTTGGTGGCAGCCAACTGACCGCAAGCCAGGAGGCTTGCGCTACCGCTGATGCGTTCCTTCCTCGACGATATCGATGAGCGCGTGCTGGTGTGCGACGGCGCCATGGGCACGATGCTGTACTCGAAGGGCGTGTTCGTCAACCGATGCTTCGAGTCGCTGAACCTGTCCGAACCCGACCTCGTGGCGGAGGTCCACCTGGGGTACGTCCGGGCGGGCGCCGACGTGATCGAAACCAACACCTTCGGGGCGAACCGGGTCAAGCTGGCGTCGTTCGGCCTGGCCGACAAGGTGCGGGCGATCAACATCTCCGGGGCGAAGGTGGCGCGCCATGCGGCGCGCGATCAGGTGTACGTCGCCGGGGCAATCGGGCCGCTCGGAATCCGGATCGAACCGTGGGGAAAGACGGGGGTGGACGAGGCGGGCGACTACTTCCGCGAGCAGGCGGCGGCTTTGCTCGAGGCGCCCGTCGACCTGTTCATCCTCGAGACGTTCCGCGACCTGAATGAGATCGGCGCGGCGATTGCCGCCGTGCGCAGCCTGTGCGATCTGCCCATCGTCGCGCAGATGACGATCGAGGACCACGGGAACACGCTCGACGGCACGCCCCCCGAGAAGTTCGGTCCCGAACTGGTCCGCCGCGGCGCCCACCTGGTTGGTGTCAACTGCAGCGTGGGCCCCGCTCCGATGCTCGAGACGATCGAGCGGATCGCGGCGACCACGGATGCTCCGCTCTCCGCGCAGCCCAACGCCGGGAAACCGCGTCACATCGAGGGCCGCACGATCTACCTGTCGTCGCCCGAGTACCTCGCATCGTACGCTCGCCGCTTCATTGCGAAGGGTGTGCGGCTGGTGGGGGGCTGCTGCGGCACGACGTCCGAACACATCCGGCAAATCAAGCTCGCGGTCGGATCGTCGTCGGCCGTCCGGCGGACCGCCGGGGTGCGGGTGAGCGCCGTGACGTCCGGCGATCTCGCGGTGGCGCCCCTGCCGCGCGAGCAGAGATCGCGCCTCGCTCACGCGATGGCGCGGGGCACGTTTGTGCGCCTCGTGGAGTTGCTGCCACCCAAGGGGCACGAATTCGCTGCGACGGTCGAGGAAGCGCGCACGTTGAAGATCCGCGGTGTCGATGCGATCAACATACCGGACGGTCCGGTTGCGGCAGCCCGCATGAGCGCGATCTCGACGGCCGTGCTGGTGGAGCAGCGGGCCGGCATCGAGACGGTGCTGCACTACGCCTGCCGCGATCGCAACCTGCTCGGCATGGAATCCGACCTGCTCGGCGCCCACGCAATGGGCGTGCGCAACGTATTGCTGGTGACCGGCGATCCGCCGCGCCGCGGTGACTACGCTTTCGCCACCGGCGTGTACGACGTCGATTCGATCGGTCTGACCAACGTCGTGAGCCGCCTCAACCACGGCATCGACATCGGCGGCGAGGCACTCAGCCGGCAGACGGCCTATCACATCGGCGTGGCGGTCAACCCGACCGCGCTCAATCTCGACGACGAGATCCGGCGGTTCGAGTTCAAGGTCGAAGCTGGGGCCGAGTTCGCGATCACGCAGTCGGTCTTCGATCTGAAGGCGTTCGACGCCTTCATGAAGCGGGTCGAGCATCTGCGCGTGCCGATCATTGCCGGCCTCTGGCCGTTCGACAGTCTGCTGAACGCCGAGTTCCTCGCCAATGAAGTGCCCGGCGTGGCCGTCCCCGACGAATGGTTGCGGCGGATGCGGCGCCTGGACACGGCGGAGGCCGCGGCAGCCGAGGGCGTCGCGATCGCGAGGGCGATTGCCGGGGAGATCCGCGGCCGCGTTCAGGGAGTACAGCTCTCCAACGCGACCGGCCGTATTGGCACGGCGCTCCAGGTGCTGGAGGGGCTCTGAGCCGAGGGACCGGGTACTTCCCGCTTGTCGGTTCCGCTGGGCCGGGTATATAGTCGCTACCTTGGCGGTGATCGGGCCACCTGCCCGCTGGGTCCGCCATGGAGAGCTCAATGGCGCTATTCGAACGAAGAGACCGATCGGCCGCAGACGAGTACATCTCCTCGTCCGACGCCGCCACCCGGGCCCTGTCGGTGACGGCGGTCGAGAACGATTTCGTCGAGGGCGTGTACGAGAAACTCGCCTCGGTGTACGACTGGACCTTCGGCCCAACCCTCCATCCAGGTCGGTTGCAGGCGATTCAGCGGATGGGGATTCGGACTGGCGATCAGATCCTCGAGGTCGGCGTCGGCACAGGAATCAATGCCGCGCTCTATCCCCGCGACTGCTCCGTGACCGGCGTCGATTTCTCCGCCAACATGCTCGAGAAGGGACGTGACCGGGTCGCGCGCAAGGGGATCTCGAACATCCGCCTCCTGGAGATGGACGCGGCCGATTTGAAGTTCGCGGACGACACCTTCGACATCGTCTACGCGCCGTACGTGATCAGCGTGGTGCCAGACCCGGTCCGCGTGGCCTCGGAGATGCGGCGCGTGTGCAAGCCGGGCGGCAGGATCATCTTCCTCAACCACTTCCGCAGCCCCAACTTCCTCCTGTCTCGAATCGAACGTCTGATCTCACCGTTCACGCTCTACATAGGGTTCAAGGCCGACCTCGACCTGCCGGCATTCCTCGCCCAGGCGGACATCCAGCCGGTATCGATTGAAAAGGTCAACATACCCCGCATCTGGTCGCTCGTGACCTGCGTCAAGGAGTAGGGCGGCCTGAACCTCGAAGAATACGAGTTGATGTACCGCGCCGAGGACCACCACTGGTGGTACGTCGGCATGCGGCGTATCACCTGTGCCCTCCTCGACGACGCGGTCGGCCGCGGCCGACCGCTCGAAATCCTCGACGCGGGTTGCGGTACCGGCGGCGCGATGGAGTACATCGCGGACTACGGACGCGTGGTCGGCTGCGACTTCTCAGCCGAGGCGCTGGGGTTCTGCACCGCGCGCGGCCTCGGCCGGCTGGCGCGGGCGTCGGTCGACGCCCTCCCATACCCCGACAGCCACTTCGACCTCGTCGTGTCGTTCGACGTCATCAGCGATGGCGACGCCGATGACGAGCGGGCGCTCGGCGAATTCGCGCGCGTGCTGAGGCCGGGCGGACACCTGCTGCTGCGCCTTCCGGCGTTCTCCTGGCTGCGCGGGACGCACGACGCGGCCGTGAACGTGTCGCATCGGTTCACGAAGGGGGAGTTGCGCGGGCAGTTGCGCCGCGTGGGGCTCGAGCCCACGAAGATGAGCTACGCCAACATGTTCCTGCTGCCTGCGGCCGCGGCCAGGCGCCTGAGCGACCGCCTGCTGGCGCGCGGGGCGGTGGCGTCCGACCTCGCGATCGACGTCGGCGCGTGGAACGGCCCGCTCGCGTCGATTCTGAGCGCCGAGGCTCCGTTGATTCGTCGCGCCGGCCTCCCTCTGGGCCTCACGCTGATCGCGCTAGCCAGCAAAGCGTAGGAGTGCAGCTCGATGCGCCGTGGGTGGGACGCGCCCTGCACGTCACGCCCGCAGCCGCAGGTCGAGCACGGCAACACCCAGGCGACGGGTGTCGTCGCCGCCGAACTGCTCGGCTGGCACGAAGGTCGGCGAGTCGAACTTGACCCTGTACATTCGCCCCAGGTCGAACGGAAAGTCGATCTGCACGGTGCGTCGCTCGCCAGGCGCGCCGGGAAGATCCACCGTGGCCTCGGTCGTGAAGGTTCGCGCCTCGGGCTCGTAGGACTCCAGCCGTACCGTGGCGGGGCCCGGCGCCCCAAACCCGGGGCTGTAGTCGACGTCGAGCCTGCTGGCCGGAATGCGCACGAGCACGTAGGCGTTCGACCGGTCGCCGGTCCATTGACTGGTCGTACCGGGCACGGCCGGCTGGTACGGCCACCACCCCCGCCCGAACTTGTCGACCGCCTGCTCCGCGGCGTTCACGGGCGTCGTCTCGAACACCAGCAAGCATCCTTTGCATCGGCGGCAGAGCGGTTCGGTCATCGCGTCGGCCCTGATGCGGGCCCGATGCTCGCCGGCCAGCACGGCGCCGACATCGAGGTCCCCGACCCGCCCGAGATTCATGTCCCCTTCGTAGTCGAGGCAGCAGAGGACGTAGCGGCCGTCTGCCAGCACGCCGAGGCTGTCAGCCATGACGCAGCCCTGCGGCCCCGGGTTCTCCTCGATGAACACGAAGGCGCCAGCCGGGAGTGACCGCCGCAGAAACGCCTCTTCGCGGGTCCAGAGCTCGAACGATTTGAAGACGAGGAAGGCGTTGGGCAGGGGCATGTAGCCCCAGAAGGCATCCTCCTTCAGCCGGTGGAAGTCGGGTGGCAGCATCGCCCGTGTCGTGGCGATGCGGGTTCCGATCTGCGCCGCGTAGAGCGACCGCGCGCGGGCCCGCTCGGCCGCATAGGCCTCCGGATACCGCCGCCGCATCGTCCGGCCGAACGACTGCAGCCGACGCAGCGTCTTTCCAATCCAGCGCCGTTCCGACTTCTCGTCGGGAAAGTTCGGCCAGAGGTCCAGCGGGTAGTCCGACTGGATGCTCGGATCGTGATGCAGCACCCACGTGGACGCGACGTGGATCTCGAGGCGCGTGCCGCTGCCGTACCGGAACTTGTCCTCGGCCGTCGCGTAGGCCAGGTCGATCAGGTCGTCGACGCCCAGGCGCGGATAGCCGCGCAGGCGAAACGACTCGCGCGTGGCGGTCTGCAGGCTGAGCGCAAGCGTCAGGTTGGCGTGGCGGAGGAGTTCGCGGCGAACGGCGGGCGCGGCCAACTGCGTCATGTTGGTGATGAGCGTCACGGGATGGCCGTCCCGCTCGAGCAGGTCGAGGTATTCGAAGACCCGCTTGTTCAGGAGTGGCTCTCCGAGGACGTTCAACATCACCGGCGGGCGGGCGCCGGTCGCGTGCAGGCCGTCGAGAAATCGCCGGACGGTGGCGTCGTCGATCGTGCCTTTCGGCCGCCGCAGGAGGTCTGACGGGCAGAACTCGCAGTGCATGTTGCAGTGGCTCGTCAGCTCGATGAAGACGGTCCGCGGCGCAGTCATGAGAGGCGTTCCAGGATGAGGTCCGCCACGATTCTGGCGCCGCCCACGTCGGCCGGCTCTGGGCGGTCCTGGGACAGCAGTTCCTCGAGATACGGCTTCCAGTCGCCGGCGAACAGCGCCTCCTGTGGGATGAACTGCGACCGGACGTATCGCGGCATCTCCTGCACCAGGACTTCGTACTCGACGAAGTGGCCGCGCGAGGTGTAGAGCAGCGCCGTGTCGTGCGCCGCGCACTCGGCGATGATGCCGTAGCCCGGTTTGGTGGCCACCACATCGACGGCCGCGACGAGATCCTCGTAGCGCCAGCCCGCGCCGTACAGGGCCTGCTCATCGATGTCGATCACACCGCCCCCGCTCCGCCTGGCCGCGTCGGACATCTCCAGCTGACCGGTGACCACCGCCACATACTCGTCGCCAAAAACGCGGAACGCCTCCGGCGAGAGGCCCTTGAGGCCGTGGCCGCCGAACGACAGGAGCACCAGCTTGCGGTCGAGGGGCAACCCGAGGGCGCGCCGTGTTTCGGCCGGTTCCCGTACCGATCGGCGGGCCACCAGGGGGACGTCGATGGTGGCGTCGGCCGGCGCCATGTCGAACCCGCCCCACATGGGCAGGCGCACGAAGAGGTCGGCGTGCGCACAGGCGGCGCGAACGAGGGGAACGAGATTCGGCGCCCCGTGAAGTTCCGGTTCGTAGCCCTCGTAGATCCAGTCCCAGGTGAAGTTGCCCACCGCGACCGAGGGCAAGCCGGCGGCGTGCGCCGCGGCGAAGGCCAGCGGCGGGATGTCGCCGACCACGAGCGCGGCGCCGAGTCGATTGAGCACTTCGGCTTCGTCCCGGACTTTCGCGTCGAGATCCCGATAGAAGGATGCGGCCCGTCGCACGGTCTCGGTTTCGTCGAGACGCAGACCGTCGATCTGGACCACGCCCGTATCGCACTCGACGGGCTGAAAATCCACGGGGTGACGAAGCGTGAGGTCGAAGATCCACCGTCGTGCGCCCGTGCGGACGACGACGGGCAAGCCCGGGCAGCGGTCGCGGAGCGCGTTGATGATCTCGATGTCACGAGAGGCATGGCCGAAGCCGTGACCGGACACATACCAGACGACAGGTTGGCACATAGGTGGCTGGTCGTGGCTAGGCATCGATGGGCTAGGTTCCGTGGGCGTCCGGGAGCGCCACCCGCAGCACTTCCTCGATCGTGCGGGCGGGCACGAACCGCATGCCGTTCCGCACGCCCGGCGGGAGTTCCGCGAGGTCGGGTTCGTTGCGGTCGGGCAGGATGAACGTCGTGATGCCGTGACGCCTGGCTGCCAGCGCCTTCTCGCGGATGCCTCCCACGGGAAGTACGAGGCCGCTCAACGTGATCTCGCCGGTCATGGCGACGTCCTGCTGCACTGCCTCGCTCCGCACCGCTGACAGGATCGCGGTCGCCATCGTGACGCCGGCAGATGGTCCGTCCTTCGGGATGGCGCCGGCCGGCACGTGCACGTGCAGGTCGTGCTTCGTCATGAACTCCGGGTCGATGCCGAACGCGGCGGCGTTGGCCCGGATGTGGCTGACGGCGGCGCGAGCGGACTCCTGCATGACGTTTCCGAGCTGTCCGGTGAGAATCAGGTTCTCGTGGCCGCCGGGCACGAGCGTCGCTTCCACGAACAGGACGTCTCCGCCCGTTTCCGTCCAGGCCACACCGGTTGCCACGCCGGGACGCGACGTGCGGAACGCCACCTCTCCGTGGATGCGCGCGGGGCCGAGATATTCGGGAAGTTCACCGGCACCGACTCGAACCGGCAGGGGATCGGTTTCGCCTCGTGACCGGCTGCCTGCCACGCGTGCCGCCACCTTCCGCGCGATGGTGCCGATCTGCCGTTCGAGGCTTCTGACGCCTGCCTCGCGCGTGTACTGCGAGATGACCGCGCTCAGCGTCGTATCGTCCAGATCCACCGCGTGGAGTGGCAGGCCGTGCTCGGAGATCTGGCGCGGAATCAGGTATTGCCGCGCGATGTGGATCTTCTCGTCTTCGGTGTAGCCGGAGAGCGAGATGACCTCCATCCGGTCCAGCAGGGCAGGGTGGACGGGGCCGAGCTGGTTGGCCGTGGCGATGAAGAGCACCCGGGACAGGTCGAAGGGGATCTCGAGGTAGTGGTCGCGGAACGAGTTGTTCTGCGCGGGGTCGAGCACCTCGAGCAACGCGGCGGCCGGATCGCCCTGGAATCCAACGCCCATCTTGTCGATCTCGTCGAGCATGAACACCGGGTTTGCCGAGCCCGCCTGCTTGAGGGCCTGGATGACCCGCCCGGGCAACGCGCCGATGTACGTGCGCCGGTGGCCGCGGATCTCCGCCTCGTCGCGCACGCCGCCGAGCGAGACCCGCACGAACTTCCGGTTCATCGCCCGCGCGATCGACTGGCCGAGGGAGGTCTTGCCGACGCCCGGCGCCCCGACGAAGCAGAGGATCGGCCCCTTCATGTCGCCCTTGAGGCCGCGAACGGCGAGATACTCGACGATCCGTTCCTTGACCTTGTCGAGGTCGTAGTGGTCCTCGTCGAGGACCCGGCGGGCTTCGACCGGGTCGAGGCGGTCGGCCGTGGTAGCCGACCACGGGACCTCGAGGATCCAGTCGAGATAGGTCCGGATCATCTGGTACTCGGGCGAGGCGGGCGTCATCCGATCCAGCCGATCGACTTCGCGCGTGGCCACTGCGCCGACCTCGTCCGGCAGGTTCGCCTTCGCGATCCGTTCACGCAGGTCGGCCGACTCGACGCCCTCCTTCTCGCCGAGTTCCTCCTGGATGGCCTTCAACTGCTGCCGCAGGTAGTACTGGCGCTGTGCGTCGGTCATCTCCTGCTGCGCCTGCGACTCGATCTTCCCCTTGAGCTCCAGCAGCGCGATCTCGCGGTTCAATGCGGCCGAGACGGCCTGCAGCTTCACGAGGAGGCGGTCCTCCGCGAGCAGTTCCTGCTTGTCCTCCGCCTTCATGTCGATCAGGCTGGCCAGGAGGTACGACAGACGCAGCGGATCGTCGATGCTCATCACGATGCCGCGCAGTTCCTGCGACAGCCCGGTCGCGAGATTCAGCGCCCGGTCGATCAGCTCGCGCAGGCTGCGGACGTACGCGTCGATCTCGATCGACTGTTCGACGTCCTCCGGACGCGCGGTCAGCGTCGCGCTCATCGTCGTCTCGGTGCGCGTGACGACGGCCGTGGCCCGGGCGAGGCCCTCGATGATGACGTGAACGCCGCCGGGCGCCTTCGCCATCTGCCGGATGATGCCGACGGTGCCGACCGTGTGGACATCTCCCGGCTGGGGGTCGTCCACGTCGTTGCTCTGCAGCGAGAGGAACAACATCCGGTCGGAGGCGAGCGCGCGGTTGATCGACTCGATCGACACGGGGCGATCCACTGCGAGCGGCTGGATCGTGAGCGGGAACAAGACCGTCCGGCGCAACGGCAGCACCGGGAGCTCGGCTGGAAACTGGGACGTCGACGTGGGGGTCAGGGTCGCCATGCACTCATTGTCGCACAGTCGTTCGGGCCCCATTCCGTGGCGGTTCGCTACTCGTGCCACCACTCGACGCGCTGGCGCTCCGGCCTCCTCAACACGAACACGCCACCCAGTCCCGCCACGAACCCTGCGATGTGGGCCCAGAAGGCGATGCCGCCCTGGGTGCCGGTGGTGTGGGCGATCGATCCGACGCCTCCGAACAACTGCATCAGGAACCAGAACCCGAGGAAGAACAGCGCCGGGATTTCCACGATCTCGACGAAGATGAACAGCGGGATCAGCGTGAGGACTCGCGACTGCGGGTACAGCACGAAGTACGCGCCCATGACCCCGGCAATCGCGCCGCTCGCACCGATGGTCGGCACGTAGGAGTCGGGGCTGAACAGCGTTTGCGCGAACCCCGCGACGGCGCCGCACAGCAGGTAGAACACCAGATAGCGGCCGTGACCGAGCCGGTCCTCGACGTTGTCCCCGAAGATCCACAGGTACCACATGTTGCCCAGCACGTGGAGCCAGCCGCCGTGCAGGAACATCGACGTCATGAGGGTCACCCAACTGAACGCCGCCGGAACAATGCCGAAGTCACGCAGGAATTGCTGGCGCTCGGTGCCGGGAAGCCACAGCTCGAAGACGAACGCGGCCGCGTTGACCACGATGATTGCAACCGTGACGACCGGCGTCGTGCGCGAGGGAATGACGTCCCGAAGGGGGATCATGCAGAGAGTATAAGAGAACCCCCTCGACTTCGCCATTTCCGGCCCGTCCGTCTATAATCGAACTACATGCGACAACCGGGCAGCCCCCCGCTGCGGGTCTTCGCGGCGTTGGCCTTCGTTCTCTATCTGTTCGTGCTGCTGGGCGTCCCGGCCCTCCTGCATCCACTCGCCTGCGCGAACCATCCCCTCCCACACTGCGTGGCTTGCGGAACTGCGAACTCGGCACTGAGAGTCGATGAGCTGACGCCTCCCACGCCGTCCCTTGGCGCGGACGCCGGTATGGTCGCGGCCGCTCCCGTCGACGCGTGGTCCGCACCGGTCGCCGGTGCCTCGGTGGAGCGCGGACCGCCGGCTGCGTAGCCGTCGTGCGATCGGTTCGGCATTCACCATCTTGGGTGTCCCAATCGCTCGAGGAGAAGCGGGCCATGTGGTTGAGAGTGCGCTGTTTCCCTGTTCTCGTTGTCGTCTCGATTGGTGTGGCTGTGCCTGCCGCGAGGGCGCAATCGGTGCCTGCAGCCGCCGGAGCCACGTCGGCCCAGGCAGACCAGGCGGCGGCGCAGGCGCTGCGGGCCGAGGTCGAGCGTCTGCGCCAGGAATTCGAGACCGTACGTCGCCAGTATGGCGACCGGCTGGCAGCGCTCGAGTCGCGACTGACGGCCCTCGAAGGCACCCGGCCGCAATCCGCGCCGCCGCCTGCCGGCGAACCGGTCCAACCCGCGGCGCCTCCTGTGTCCGTGCCGGCCGGTGGAGCCCCGACAACCGTCGACGTGCCCAGCGGCGCTGCCGGAGCGGGCGGCCCTGAAGGCAGCCTGCCCGTCTACGGCAACGCCTCCGCGCTGTCCAAGGTGTTCAACCCGGACATCGCCGTGATTGGCGACTTCCTCGGTGCGGTCGGCCGGAACACCCAGGCGCCCGGTCCGGCACTGGAGATGCACGAGACCGAGCTCTCCCTCCAGGCCGTGGTCGATCCCTATGCGCGGGCGGACTTCTTCCTCACCGTCGGACAGGACGGCTCGCTCGGCGTCGAGGAAGGATTCCTGACCCTCACCAGCCTGCCGGGCGGCCTGCTGACGAAGGTTGGCAAGCTGCACAGCGCGTTCGGCAAGGTGAACACGATGCACAACCACATCCTGCCGTGGACCGACCGCCCCTTGATGACGGAGAACCTGGTCGGCGGCGAGGACGGGATCTCCGACGCTGGCATCTCGGTGTCGCGCCTGATTCCGAACAAGTGGCTGTTCCTCGAGGCGACGGGCGAGGTCTATCGTGGCCAGTCTGCGGTGTTCCACGCGCCGGGCCGCGGCGATCTCTCCTACGTCGGCCACGTGCGGGGATACCAGGACGTGACAGAGGGGACGAACCTCGATTTTGGTGCGTCGGTCGCGTACGGTCACAACGGTGCGGGCGCCGACACGACGACGCGTCTGGTCGGCATCGACGCCACGTTCCGCTACCGGCCGCTACGGCGCGCGATCTACAAGCGGTTCCTCGCGCGTACCGAGATGGTCTGGAGCCGCCGGAGCGAACTGTCCGGTCGGCCCCAGTCCTTCGGCACCTACGTCTCGGGCGAATACCAGTTCGCGCGGCGCTGGTTCGCGGGTGCGCGCCTGGACTACTCGGATCGCGCGACCGATTCCCGGCTCACCGACAAGGGCGGATCGCTGCTGCTGACCTACTGGCCGAGTGAGTTCAGCCAGGTGCGTGGCCAGTTCCGGCGCACGCAGTATGCAGAGGGCTACACGGCCAACGAGTTCCTGTTTCAGTTCCTGTTCTCGATTGGTGCGCACGGGGCGCACCCGTTCTAGATGGACGTGCGGGCACGGCCTGCATCGCCGAAGCCGTTCGGCGCAGGCGTCGGGTCCGCTGCTACTGAGGGAAGTGACTCTATGAGGAGATTCACCGGACTTGCGTCGCTCGCGCTGCTGGTCACGGCGCTCTCTGTCTCCACCGCGCAGGCGAAGATCATCGTCGTCGCGACGACCGAGGACCTGGCGTCGATCGCCCGCGAGATCGGCGGCGACCGCATCGACATCGAGAGCCTGGCCCGCGGCTACCAGGACCCGCACTTTGTCGAGGCGAAACCCAGCTTCATCCTGAAGCTCAACAAGGCCGATCTCCTGATCGTCATCGGCCGGGAACTGGAGATTGGCTGGCTGCCTCCGCTCATCACGCAGAGCCGCAATCCAAAGATCCAGCCGGGCGCGGACGGCCACCTCGACGCCTCGCTGACCGTGAAGATTCTCGAGCTGCCCACCGGACAGATCACGCGTGCGATGGGCGACGTCCATCCGCAGGGTAACCCGCACTATTGGCTCGACCCGGGCAACGGACGCCGGATCGCGCAGGCGATTCAGCAGAAGCTGTCGGCGAGGAGCCCGGCCGATGCGGCCTACTTTGCGCAGCGGTACGCCGACTTCGACCGCCGCCTCGCGGAGGCCGAGAAGAGCTGGACCGTCGAGATGGCGCCGTACAAGGGGCTGAAGATTGTCACCTACCATCGGTCGTGGCCGAACTTCGCCGATCGCTTCGGCCTCGACGTCATCGGCTACGTCGAGCCGCGTCCGGGCATTCCGCCCTCGCCGAGCCACACCCTTGAACTGATCCAGGAGATGAAGCGTCAGAACGTGAAGGTGATGCTGGTGGAGCCGTATTTCGACCTGAAGACGCCGAACGCCATCGCCCGCGATACCGGGGCGAAGGTCGTGGTGATGGCGCCGTCGGTGGGAGGCGAGAAGGAGATCGCGGACTACATCAAGCTCTTCGACTACGATATCAATCTGCTGGTGACGGCGATCAAACAGACCGGCGCGAAATAGGTAGACGATGGACCTGACGATTCTCCAGTTCCTGGCGGCTCCGTTCGTCGCGAGCCTGATCCTCACGGGGATCCACGCGTACCTCGGCGTGCACGTCGTCGAGCGCGGCGTGATCTTCGTGGATCTGTCGCTGGCGCAGATTGCCGCGTTGGGGGCGACGATCGCCCTGCTGATGCCCGCGAGCGGCAGTGACCCGCACTCGCCGTTCGTCTACTGGGTCAGCCTGGGATTCACCTTCATCGGCGCGGCGGTCTTTTCGACGATTCGTGGACACCGCGCCCGCATTCCGCAGGAAGCGATCATCGGCATCTGCTACGCCGTGGCGTCGGCGGCGGCGATTCTGGCGATGAGCAAGGCGACCTCGGAAAGCGAGCACCTGAAGGACATGCTCGTCGGCAACATCCTGGCGGTGTCGTGGGGAGAGGTGGCGAAGACGGCGCTCCTGTACGGAGCTGTCGGCCTGTTCCACTTCGTCTTCCGCCGGAAGTTCCTGGCCATCTCGATGAACCACGGTCAGAAGGCGATCGCGGGCATGTCGGTGCGGTTCTGGGACTTCCTCTTCTACGCGTCCTTCGGCTTCGTCGTGACGTCTTCCGTTTCGATTGCAGGCGTTCTGCTCGTCTTCTGCTATCTTATCGTGCCATCGGTTGCCGCCATGCTCTTCGCGGAGCGCATCGGCCGGCGCCTGGCTATCGGGTGGACGATGGGGACCGTCGTCTCGGCGGTTGGCGTGTACCTGTCGCTCAAGCTCGACCTGCCGACCGGCGCGACCATCGTGTGCACGTTCGGCCTGGTTCTGATACTGATGGCCATCGTGCGGCTGTTCGTGCGGCCGCGGACAGGCGGCGACCCGCCACGGCCAGTCGTGGCCGCGGGCCTCACGCCTTCGCCGAACGGCCTCGGCGATACTGGCCGTGCCCGTTAGAAGTGGTCGCGAGCCGACGTGCCCGCTGGATGTGGCGAACCAATGATCTGTAAGCACTGCGGAACCGAAATCGCAGACAAGGCGCTCGTATGCTACCGCTGTGGACACGCCACGTCCGAGCCGACGGTTCGGCAAGGGCAGGCGGCGCCCCCGCGCGGCCGCGGCGTCATTGTGATCGCGGCCCTGCTGGTCCTCATGCTCTCGGCGCTGTTCATGTCGCAAGCGGCGGCAGGACAGGCTCCGCGGAGCGTATCGTGGGTCGTGGCAGGGCTGGCCGTCATCGTGCTCGTGTGGCGGCTCGCGACGAGAAGGCGGTAGCACCTGGAGACTGCCATGTCTGATGCTCGGCTCGAGATCAATGACGAAGCCGGACGGCGGACCGTGCCGATCGAGAAGGACGCCTTCACGATCGGCCGGCGTACGGGCAACGACCTTCGTTTGGTTGGAGCCGACATCTCGCGGGAACATGCCGAGATTGCGCGTGGCGGTGATGGCTACCTCATTCGGGACCGGCAGTCGCGCTTCGGAACGTTCGTCAACAACGAGCAGGTGGCCGAGCGGGCGCTGATGCACGGCGATTTGATCCGCCTCGGGCAGAGCGGCGGCGTCGAGATGGTGTTCCTGTCCGAAGCCATGGCGCAGACCATGGTTCTGGAGGCCTCGGCCGAACGCACCGCGACCTCGGCTGGAGGTGAACTGCGCCAGGTGGCCACGCTGCTCGAGGGGCTGCGCGCACTCGGATCGGCCCGCGTCCTCGACGAGGTGCTCGCGCTCGTCATCGACTCGGCCATCGATCTGAGCGGAGCCGAGCGCGGGTTCATCATGCTGGCCGATGCGCAGGGAAGCCTCGAGTTCAAGCTCGCCCGCGCGCGCGGCCACATCACGCTCTCCGGCGGGACGTTCGAAACCAGCCGCAAGATCCCGGAAGAGGTCTTCACGACCGGGTCCGTGCGCATGATGGCCGACCTCCTCGACGGCGACCTCCCGGCCGTCCACACCGGCACGATCGCACTGGGGATCCGTCACGTGTTCTGCATGCCGCTGCGGTTGGTCCGCTACGTCGACCAAGCCGATGCGTCGGCGGAGGAGAAGCGGATCGGCGTGCTGTATCTCGACAGCCGCGAACGGGGAACGCTGGCTTCGATGGCCGTGCGCGGCGCGCTGGAGACGCTCGCGACCGAGGCCGCGGTCGCGATTGAGAACGCGCGGCTCTATCGGGAGGCGATGGAGAAGGCGCGGATGGAGCACGAGCTGCGCATCGCGGCCGAGATCCAGCAAGCCCTGCTTCCGCCGCCCTGCTGGTCGGCCGCACACTTCGCGGCCGTCGGGCGCACGGTGCCTTGCCGGGCCATCGGCGGCGACTTCTTCGAGTATCTGACGCTCGCGGACGGGTCGTCGGGCTTCGTCGTGGCGGACGTCTCCGGCAAGGGCGCGCCTGCGGCGCTGCTCACGGCGGTCATCCAGGGCGTGCTCGTCACGCAGACGTCGTACGGGGGCGGTCCCGCGGCCGCGCTGGCGCGGGTCAACGAGGTGCTCATCCGTCGCGCGATCGGTTCTCGCTTCGTCACGATGTTCTATGCCGCGCTGACGAGCGATGGCCGGTTGACCTGCTGCAATGCCGGGCACAACCCGCCCTTTCTGATCAGCGGCTCGTCGGTGCGCCGGTTGTCGGTCGGGGGGCTCATCTGCGGCCTGTTCGAGCACGCGACGTACGAAGAGGAGACGGTGACGCTCGCGCCGGGCGATTGCCTCGTGATATTCAGCGACGGAATTTCCGAGGCGTTGAACGCGGCCGGCGAGGAGTTCGGCGACGATCGCATCCTGGCGTGCCTGACCCGCGGCGCGGGGCGCGGCGCGGCGGAGATGCTCGACGACCTCGTCGCCACGGTCAAGGCGTTCGCGGCGGGTACGATGCAAAATGACGACATGACCGCCGTCGTCGTTCGGTACGGAGCGACCGGATGAGGGCGGTGGCCGTCGCCGCCTGGCTCGTCGGCGGACTCGTCATCTGGAACGGCGTGTTCGACCGGCACATCGAAATCGGTGCCCGCGCGTACCTGGACCAGCAGCAGGCCTACGTCGAGGGGCGGGGGCCGCGCGCGAATATCGACCGGGTGATGGACGAAGCAAGGGCATCGGGCCTGCGGTCGGCCACCGGCTGGGCGCTCGCAGAGCTGATTCCCGGCGGCCTGGTGCTCGCGTGGGCCTGCCGGCGCCGGCGCGCCTAGAACCTGGAGCCCGGAGCCTGCTTCTTCCCCGCCGGCTTTCCGGTCGCCAGCCGTTTCTCGATGTCCGGCAGGGCGTCCACCAACACGTTTCCGACCGACTGCAGGCTCCGCGCGCTGACCTGATCCAGCGTGTCGCCGGCCGTGTGCCACGGCGGATACTCGAGGTCGATGATGTCCACCGCCTGCACGCCAGCGTTGAGGAACGGCACGTGATCGTCCTCGATGAGCATCGTGTCATCCACGAAGACATCCTTCAGGCCAACGCGCTTGGCGGCCGCCCAGATCGTGTCGGTGAGCCAGGGCGTCGAGGCCGATTCGCGACGGATGCGCAGGTCGCGGTCGCCAATCATGTCCACGAGGATCATCGCGCGGATGGTTGCGAGGGTGCCGGCGCGCCGGGCGGCCTGGACGTAGTGACGGCTTCCGTAGGTGTGGTCGTTGTTTCCCCAATCCGGCAGCATGGCCTCTTCGCCGTCGAGGAACAGGAGTTCCATCGTCAGCCGGCTCTGGCGCGCCTTCAGGACGCGTGCCCACTCGAGCAGGAACGCCGTGCTCGAGCCCGCATCGTTCGCCCCGACGAACCGGAATTCGCGGTAGAGCTTGGTGTCGTAGTGTCCGGCGAAGATGATTCGATCGGGTGAGGTTCCCGGGATGAGAGCGATCAGGTTCACCATGTGTATGCGGCCGAGCGGCGTGTCCGCGTCGAAGGCCTGCTCGGTGACTTGGACGCCGATCGTCGCCAGTTCCTTCTTGATGTAGTGCCGCGTCGATTCGAGGGCGGGAGACCCGGCCGGCCGCGGGCCGAAGGCGACGATGTCGCGGACGTACGAGTAGGCTCTGGCGCCGTCGAAGACAGGTGCGACCGCCTCGAGCGCGGTCATCGCAGCCACGGCGACGGCGAGGCCCACCAGCACAGAGAGCAGCCGGCCACGCCCCTCATCGTTCCTGGTCCTCATCGTCATCACGTTGCTCCTCGACCGGCTCACCCGGCACGCGGTAGGCTCCATCCGCCCACTTCGCAAGGTCCGCCAGCTTGCACCGCTCGCTGCAGAAGGGACGCCACCGCGAGTCGATGGGCCGTATCCGGCAGTACACGCACTTCCTGTCCGTCACGGACGAATTATCGCAGAAATGAGGGATCGGGGGAGGAGGAACGGGGATAACTCGAGTCGAGCGCGAAACGGAAGGGGCGCGCCACGTCGCCCCCGGCCGGATTCAGGGTTCGGGGGTCGTGTGACGAACGTCTTTCGCGGACACCATGAAGATGACGTCTTCGGCGATGTTGGTGGCGTGGTCTCCGATCCGTTCGAGGTGGCGCGAGATGAGGATGAGTTCGAGCGACCCTGTGATCTTCGACGGGTCCTGCAGCATGTAGGTGAGCAGTTCGCGGAAGATCTGCATCTTGAGGTTGTCGAGCACGTCGTCGCGATCGAGGACGGTCTGGGCCAGCCGCGTGTCTTTCTTGACAAACGCGTCGAGCGAATCGCGGAGCATGCCCTGCGCGTAGTCGGCCATGCGGGGCAGGTCCAGCAGCGGTTTGACGGGCGGTCCGGCCAGGTAGCGTTCCGCGGCCTCCGCGATGTTGACCGCCATGTCGCCGACCCGTTCGAGGTCCGTGTTGATCTTCAACGCGGCCACGATGGCCCGAAGATCCGACGCGACGGGTTGGTGAAGGGCGAGCAGCTTGAACGCGCGGTTGTCGATGTCCAGGTGCAACTGGTTCACCGGCTCGTCGCCGCCGATGACGCCCGAGACTCGTGCCGAATCTCGATCGACGAGCGCGGAAATGGCTGCCTGCACCCGCTCCTCGGCCAGGCCCCCCATCGCCAGCAGCCGGGTGGTGAGTTGCTCGAGCGCTTCCTGGAAGTGGCGGACGTTCTCGCGCGATTCCATCTGGATTGTCTCTCCATCAGCCAAATCGGCCGGTGACGTAGTCTTCCGTCAGTCTCTCACCGGGCGCCGTGAACAGTTTCTCGGTCCTCTCGAATTCCACGAGCCGCCCGAGCCAGAAGAACGCCGTGTAATCCGACACGCGCGCCGCCTGCTGCATGTTGTGCGTGACGATGACGATCGTGTAGTCGTTCTTGAGCTGGTAGATGAGTTCCTCGATGCGCTGCGTGGCAATCGGGTCGAGCGCCGAGGCTGGTTCGTCCATGAGCAGCACCTCGGGCTGCACCGCGAGCGCCCGCGCAATGCACACGCGCTGCTGCTGACCACCGGACAGCGACAGGGCAGATTCGCGCAGGCGGTCCTTCACCTCGTCCCAGAGCGCCGCGGCCTTGAGGCTCTCTTCGACCCGGCCCTCGAGGTCTGACCGCCCGGACGCCAACCCGTTCACGCGGATGCCGTACGCCACGTTGTCGAAGATCGACTTCGGAAAGGGATTCGACTTCTGGAACACCATCCCCACACGGCGCCGGAGGTCGACGACGTCGGTCGCCGGCCCATAGATGTTCTCGCCGTCGAGCTCGACCGTGCCCGCGAGCCGCGTCCCGGGGATCGTGTCGTTCAACCTGTTGAAGGTCCGCAGGAGCGTGCTCTTGCCGCAGCCCGACGGGCCAATGAACGCCGTGACCAGATTCGTTCGGATGTCGAGCGAGATGTCGAAGAGCGCCTGCTTGGCGCCGTAGAAGAAGCTGGTCTGCCGGACGGAGATCCGAAGCTGATTGGCTGCCGCCGGCCAAGCCGGCTCGTCCGAGCGTCTGAACCCGCTCATCGCGGGCATCGGAACCGCCGTGCGGGCCCCCGAGGCGGGCGCCGAGAACGCGTAGGACATGGCCCGAGAATAGCCCCTGGCCATTGCGCAGCGGTTACGCTCGTGTAAATTCCGCGTTTCGTCCGCGCGGGCTATGCCACCGTTCCCGCCGGCACGACGCCCCACTTGGGGACGATGATGATGCCGTTGCGGATGTAGTAGCCGGCGCCGTCTGCCTGCTGCACGCCGGCCTCGTTCGTGAGGCGGACGCCGGCGCCGATACGGGCGTTCTTGTCCACGATGACCCGATCGAGCACGGAATCGGCCCCGATGCCCAGCTCGGGCCCGCCGTCGTGAAGTGGCGCATCATCGTCCTTCTCGTAGAAGTCGGCACCGAGCAGGACCGAGCGGGTGATCTCGCAGTTCCGGCCGACCCGCGTGCGGATGCCGACCACCGACTGCTCGACCGTGCACTGGTCCATGTAGCAGCCTTCGGCGACCACGGCTTCATTGACCGTGCAGTGGTTCAGGCGCGACCCGGGCAGGAAACGCGGCCGCGTGAAGACCGGGCGTCGCGGGTCGTAGAAGTTGAAGGGCGCGCGCGGTCGCGTCAGCATGATGTTCGCGTCGTAGAACGACGGCACGGTTCCGACGTCCTGCCAGTAGTCGCGGAACAGGTACGCGTTCACGCGCCGGTTGTCGAGCGCGGCCGGAATGATCTCGTGGCCGAAATCCACGCCGGGATGCCGCTCCAGGGCGTCGAGCAGGACGTCGCGAGTGAAGACGTAGATGCCCATCGAGGCAATGAACGGCTTGTCCGCCGACGGCGCCAGGAACCTCGAGCCGGACGGCACGCTGGCTCCGATGGCTCGAAGACGCTCCGCGTTCGGCTTCTCCTCGAACCCGACGATCTGGCCATTCGTGTCGAAGCGGAAGATCCCCATCGCGGGCGCGTCGTCGGACGTGATCGGCTGCGCCGCGATCGTCACGTCCGCGCGCCGCTCCACGTGCTCCTCGATCATCGCCGCGTAGTCCATGCGGTAGAGATGGTCGCCGGCGAGGATCAGGTAGTACTCGGCATCGTGGTAGATGAAGTGTCGCGCGGCTTGGCGGACCGCGTCGGCCGTGCCCTGGAACCAGTTCGGGTTGTCGGGCGTCTGCTCGGCGGCGAGGATCTCGACGAAGCCGCGCGAGAACAGGTCCATGCGGTAGGTCTCGGCGATGTGGCGATTGAGCGACGCGGAGTTGAACTGCGTCAGCACGTAGATGCGCCGGATGTCGGCGTGGAGGCAGTTGCTGATCGGTACGTCGATCAGCCGGTATTTGCCGGCGATCGGGACGGCCGGTTTGGATCGGAGGTGCGTGAGAGGAAACAGGCGGGCGCCGCGGCCGCCGCCGAGTATGAGTGCGAGGACGTGTTTCATCATGTCGAAGCCTATGACCAGACGATCGGTGATGCAAGGTCAACGAAGCGGAAGGCTGATGGTGAAGACGGCGCCGCCCTCAGGACGATTCGTCGCCCACACGCGGCCCCCCAGCAGACCGACGAGGTGCTTGACGATGGACAACCCGAGCCCCGTGCCGCCCGATTCGCGCGAGCGGGCCTTGTCCACGCGGTAGAAGCGCTCGAAGATTCGATCGAGATCGGCCTCGGGAATGCCAGGCCCCTCGTCCGCGACGGTCAGTATCGCACGGTCGTCGCTCTGCCTGCCGTCGAGCAGAATCCGGCGGCCCTCGGGCGAGTAGTTGACGGCATTCTCTATGAGATTGCGCAAGGCATCCTGCAGCTTGGCCGGGTCCGTCAAAATGGTGGCGACCGATGGTTCGACCTGGATGTCCACCAACTGTCGGCGCGACTGGATCACCGGGGCGAGGTCGGCGGCCGCGCCGGCAAACAAGGCCTGCAGCGGACAATCGGTCTTCTCGACGGCTTCCTGCCGCGCGTCGAGACCCGCCAGCCGCAGGAGGTCCTTCACGAGGCGTTCCATGCGGCTGACGTGACGGGCGATGACCTCCAGAAATCGCGCGCGGTCCTCCACGCTGGCCGGTTCGTCCGACAACGCTTCGACGTAGCCGCGGATCGCCGTCAATGGCGTCCGCAATTCGTGCGAAACGTTCGCGACGAAGTCGCGGCGCACCTGATCGGCCCTGCGCAGGTCGGTGATGTCGTGGAGAACCAGCACGGCGCCCCTGGCGGCCGGCGCGGTGACGGGGGCCGCGCGGCCGACCAGGCGCCGGTCAGGCGTACGGACCGGCGACAGTTCGACGCCGGCAGGTTCCGCTCCCTCGAGGGCCTTGGTGAGAAGCGCCGCCACATCCGGATGCCGCACGAACTCCAGGTAGTGCCCGTCCACGGCCGCGTCGTCGATAGCCAGCATCGTCCGCGCCGCGCGGTTGACCAGCTGCACGTGGCCCTTGGCGTTGACCACCAGCACGCCTTCCACCATCCCGGAGAGGATCGCGTCAGTCCGCGCGCGGTCCTGCGCGAGTTCCGCGACACGGCTTGCCAGTTCGCGCACGGTGTCGTCGAGGACACGGGCCACCGTGCCCAGTTCGTCGTGCTCGTAGTCCCGAACCGGCCGCGACAGGTCGCCTGAGGCAAACCGTTTGGCACCCGCCGCGATCGCGTTGAGCCGTCGCGCCAGCAACACGGACGAGAGCCAGGCCAGTGCCAGCGCACCGACCAGCGCGGCCGCCAGCGCCAGCAGCGTGAGGTTCCGCACCGACGCCACCTGCCGTTCGACGTCGGTCAGCGGCAGCGCCAGTCGCACGATGGCGACCGTTGGATGGGTGGCCCGCACCGCCACGTACATCATGCTGGTCTGGAGGGTCTGGCTGAAGCGCTCCGACACTCCCGCACCTGCGGCGCGGGCTTGGACGACCTCCGGCCGGGTCCCGTGATTGTCGAGCGAACGCAGGGCCTCGGCTCCGACCATGGAATCGCCGACCACCGTCCCGTCGCCGGCAATGAACGTGACGCGGGCGGGAAGTGTCTTGCCGATCCGTTGCGCTTCGATCTCGAGGGCGTCCGCGGTCAGCGTGGCCTGGTGCTTCATCAGCACGTCGGCGACCAGCCGGGCCTCCGATGTGAGTCCCTGCTGGATGCGCTGCGAGGTTTGACCGGCCAGCGAAAGGGAAAGGAGGATCGCGACGAGGAGCAGGACGGCGCTGGCAACGCCGAAGATCGCCAGGAAGATCTTTCCGCGGAATCCGAGGTGCATCGAAGCCTCGCCGTTCACCGGTCAGCACGCCGGCGGGAAATCGGCTCCACAGTTGTGCCGGCCTCCCGGCGTCGCCGCTAGTCGTCGCCTTTCGCGGCCGGATCGACCAGCTTGTACCCGAACTGCTTGACGGTGACGAGCGCGTCCGTCAGGAGCGGAATCTTCTCCCGGAGCCGGCGTACATGGACGTCGACGGTTCGCGTGCCGCCCGTGTATTGATAGCCCCAGACCTCCTGGAGAAGGCGGTCGCGTGACAGGACCCGTCCGGGATGCTGGACGAAGTACTCGAGCAGCAGGAACTCCTTGGCCGTGAGTGTCACCTCACGCCCCGCGTCGGTGACAACGTGACGCTCCCGGTCGATCGAGATCGGGCCGCAACTCGACCGCAGGCCATTCGTGCCGGCCGCGCGGTTGGCACGACGGAGCAGCGCGGCGACCCGGGCCACGAGTTCCTTCGGGCTGAACGGCTTCGTCAGGTAGTCGTCCGCGCCCAATTCCAGTCCGGAGACCCGATCGGATTCCTCGGCCCGGGCTGTGACGACGATAATCGGAAGATCGGCCGTGGCCGACTGGCGACGCAGGGCCTGGCAGATCTCGAGCCCGTGAAGGCCCGGGAGCATGAGATCCAACACCATGAGATCCGGGCGCCGGGTTCGGACGCGCGGCAGGACATCGGTGCCCGAAGTCAGCACCTCCGCCGTGTGCCCGGCCCTGACCAGGTAGTGACGAATCAACTCAGCGATGTCGTGGTCGTCTTCGACGATGAGAATGTGGCTCACAAGAAGGCCTTGCCGCGGTCGATCGTGTCAGCCCGGCTGCGTCGTGTCAACGGAGAAGACGTGCCGTAACACCGTTTTAACACCCGCGACATGGTGCCGAAATCTCGCCTGCTTACACTTCTCGTCGAGGTGAGAATGCCCCTGGGCCAGGAAGAGAGGGGATAGTGCCCGAGAGTGCGGCGCCGACAATCACGATGGGGCGTCCGTGGAGCAGCTTGACCCGCCTGGGCCTGCAGCTGCGCCGCGGCGACGCGCTCGCGCACGCCATCGCCCTCGTCTTCGGCGCGTCCGTGCTCGTCGTCACCGGTCTGCTCGCATGGCAGCTGTGGGTCAACTCGGTGCTGCCCCGCCGCCAGTTCGGCTGGCGGTTTCTCTTCTCGCAGACGTGGGATCCGGTGGCCGGTCAGTTCGGCGCGGCGGCGTTCGTCTACGGCACGGTGATGACGTCGGCCCTCGCGTTGCTGATTGCCGTGCCTCTTGGAATCGGCGTGGCCATCTTCCTCGCGGAGCTGGCGCCGCCGCGGCTCTCGGCGATGGCCGGCATGCTGCTCGAACTCCTGGCAGCGGTGCCGAGCGTCATCTACGGGCTCGTCGGCGTGTCGATCCTCGTGCCGATCATGCGCGTGTACGTTCAGCCGGCGCTGAAGGCGGCGACGGGCGGCTTCCCGCTGTTCAGCGGCCCCGCGTACGGGATCGGCCTGCTGACCGCCGGGATCGTGCTCGCGGTCATGGTCGTGCCCTTCATCGTGTCGGTCGGTCGGGAAGTCCTGCTCGCCGTGCCGCGGGAGCAGCGCGAGGCCGCGCTGGCCCTGGGGTCCACGCGGTGGGAGAGCACGTGGAAGGTCGTGTTGCCCTACGCCCGGCCAGGCCTGTACGGCGCCGTCTTCCTGGCGCTCGGCCGCGCGCTCGGCGAGACGATGGCGGTGACGATGGTCATCGGCAACCGTCCCGAAATCGCCGCGTCGTTGTTCGCGCCCGCGTACTCGATGGCCGCTGTCATCGCGAACGAATTCAGCGAAGCCACCGAGGAACTCTATCTCCAGTCGCTCATCGAGGTCGGCCTCGTGCTGTTCGCGCTCACGATGGTCATCAACGTGGTGGCTCGCGGCCTCATCGCGGCGACCGCTGACCAGGGCAGCGCACGATGAGCGTGCTGACCCGCAACCGCCGCCGGAAGATCCTGAGCGACTTCATGCTCGGCCTGAGCGCCCTGTTCACGGTGCTCTGCATTTCCCTGCTCTTCTTCGTCCTGGGATACCTCCTCATCAAGGGGGGATCGTCTGTCAACCTGGCCTTCTTCACGAAGCTGCCCACGCCGCCGGGGGAAGACGGCGGCGGGATGGCGAATGCGCTGGTCGGCAGCGCGAAGCTGCTCGGGATCGCGGCGGTCACCGGCCTGCCCATCGGGTTTCTCGCCGGACTGTATCTCAGCGAATTCGCCGGTCGAACGATGGCGACCGTCGTGCGGTACGCCGCCGATCTGCTGAACGGCGTGCCGTCGATCGTCATCGGCATCTTCGTCTACACGCTCGTGGTGCTGCCGATGCAGCACTTCTCGACGCTCGCCGGCGGGCTGGCGCTCGGCATCATGATGATTCCGATCATGACGCGCAGCACCGAGGAGTTTCTCCGGGCCGTCCCGGTGACGCTCCGCGAGGGATCGCTCGCCCTCGGCGCCACGCGCACGCTGACCATCATCCGCGTCGTCGTCCCTGCGGCGGCCCGCGGGATCGTGACGGCCGCAATGCTCGGCCTGGCCCGCGTGGCCGGCGAGACGGCGCCGCTACTCTTCACGGCCCTCAGCAACCGGTTCTGGAGCCCCGGGATCAACCAGCCGACCGCCTCGCTGCCCGTCATGATCTTCAACTACGCGGTCGCTCCCTACGACGACTGGCACCGGCAGGCTTGGGCGGCCGGCCTCGTCCTTCTCACGCTCGTGCTGGTCGCCAACCTCAGCGCGCGGTACCTGCTGGGCGGACGGCAGGAGAGCTGACCGAGGCTTCGCGCCAGCTGGACTCCGCAGTCTGTCCCCGTGCGGACACTGGACGTTCGAGGACGGCTGCCAACGGGCCGACGACACCGGTGACTTCTCGGTCCGAGTCCGGCCGGGCCCCCAGCCGACCTCGAGCGTCACCTGTCCGTCCACTGTTGCTCTCTCGCTCGCCCTCCTGCCGGTCTCCGCGGCCCGCGCAACCTGCCTCTTGTTACACCGTCGTGACACTGTCACTATAGGGAGCGGCGTGGTCTGCGCGTGCCAATAGTTCTTGTGTCAGGGCGCTCAAATGAGGTAGAGAATTGGCGGGGGATTTGACCGTGACGACACCATCGACGCCGCATCTCGAGGCGTTGTTGCAGCACGACGTGGAACTGCTCCGGCGGAAATTGCTGGAGATGGCGGCCCTGGACGAACGGGCGCTGACGAGGGCCCTGCAGGCGTTCCTGACAGGGGACCGTCAGCTGGCCTACTCGGTCATTCTTCGCGACCAGGACGTGGACGCCTTCGAGACCGAACTCGACAAGCTCTGCGTCGAGTTCATCGTTCGCCACCAGCCGGCCGCCGGGTTGCTTCGCTTCGTGTACGCGACGAGCAAGATCGTCGGCGCGCTGGAGCGAATCGGCGACTACGCCGAGAGCATCGCGCGCCAGGTGCTGCTCGCCAGTTCCCTGCCCTACGACATCCCGACCGACAAGTACAGCGAGATTGCCAACCTGGCGATTCCCATGCTGCACAACGCGATGCGGGCGTTTCTCGAGAAGAACCCGGACCTCGCCCGGACGACGCTCGCGAGCGAACCCCATGTGAACCAGGTTCGCGACGCCATCAACGCCCAGTTGGTCGAATGGCGCCAGGAGGGCCGGCTGCCGCTCGAGGCGCTGCCCCCGATGATCACCGTCGCGCGCCGTTTCGAGCGCGTGTCGGACCAGGCGACGAACATCTGCGAAGAGGCCCTCTATTTCGCCACCGGGGAGTACCAGCGCCACAAGGCACGTGAGGGGTTCCGCGTCCTGTTCGTCGACGAGTCGAACAGCTGCCTGAGCCAGATGGCGGAGGCTGTTGCGAACCGGCTGGGCCCCAAACGGTTCTCCTTTGCCAGCGCGGGCCTTGTGGCCGGCCCGGTGGATCCGCAGACGATCCAGTTCCTCGCCGACAAGGGGATCGACGCGTCACATCAGGTGTCGAAGGCGCTCGACGGCATTCCCAGTCGCGACGAACTCCAGTTGGTGGTTGGGCTCGGCACCGAGGCACACAAGGCGATTCCGCAGCGGCCGTCGAAGACGCTCGGGATTGACTGGTACGTCCCGGACCCGTCGGAAAGCCGAGGCAGGCCCGCCGATGTCACGGCGGCCTACGAGGCGGCGTTCGAATCGCTCAACGATCACATTCGAGATCTCGTTCAAGCCATATTGGATGACCCGACCCATGACCAAGCTCAGAAGTGACGGTGGACGCCTCCCGCTCCGGGCGGCAGGTGTCGCGCTCGTGGTGTGTCTCCTGGCCGTATCGGCCGCCTGTTCGCGCGGCAAGGCGCCGTCGAAGAACGTGATCCAGGACACCGGTTCGGACACGATGGTGAATCTCGCTCAGGCGTGGGCCGAGGAGTACGCGAAAGTCGACCCGAGCGTCTCGGTCGAGGTGTCGGGCGGGGGATCCGGAACGGGCATTGCGGCCCTGATCGAGGGAACGGTCGACATTGCGAACTGCAGCCGCAGCGTCGAGCCGCAGGAGGTCGCGCAGGCCAAGAAGAACACGGGCAAGGAGCCGCGTGAGTTCAAGGTGGGCTACGACGCGCTCGCGGTCTACGTCCACAAGAACAACCCGATGACGGACATCACGTTCGAGCAACTGGCGCAGATCTACGGTGAAGGCGAGACCGTGACGAAGTGGTCGCAACTCGGCGTGAAGATGCCCGCCGGGGCGGATGAGATCATCCGCGTCAGTCGCCAGTCCAATTCCGGCACGTATGCCTACTTCCGAGAGGCGGTCCTCGGCAAGGGCCGCGATTTCAAGCTCGGGTCGCGTGACATGCAGGGCTCGAAGGACGTCGTGGAACTGGTGTCGAAGACGCCGCAGGCGATCGGGTACAGCGGGATGGGGTATGCCACGCCCGAGGTGAAGATGCTGCACGTTGCCCGGAAGGCGGGGGACCAGTTCTACGCGCCGACGGTGGAGAACACTTTGAACCACACGTACCCGATCGCGCGCCCGCTGTTCATGTACACTCTAGGTGAGCCGTCCGGTGGAGTGAAGAAATACATGGACTGGGTGCACTCGGACGCCGGTCAGCAGATTGTTGTGAAGAGCGGCTACGTGCCGCTGCCGCGGGGCGGCGACACGGCGAAGTAGTCACGTCGAGAGGGGGCAGGAGCGTCAGTGCAGCATCGACGACGCTGGGAACTGGTGGTGGAGAAGGGGATTGAAGCGCTGATTCGCCTATGTGGCATCAGCGCCATCGTCTTCGTTTTCGGGATATTCTTCTTCGTCTTCCGGGAGGGCGCCGGTTTCCTGGTCCACGGGTTCAATCCCCGCGAGTTCTTCACGAGCGTCGAGTGGTACCCGACGTCGCAAAGCCACGTGCGGTACGGCGTGCTCGCGCTGATCGCCGGGACGGCCGGCGTCACCGCGCTGGCCATGGCGATCGCGGTGCCGTTCGGCATCGGGTCGGCGATCTTCATCTCGGAGTTCTGTGGAGTCCGTGCCAAGGAAACGCTGAAGATCGTCATCGAACTGCTCGCCGCGATCCCGTCGGTCGTCTGGGGATTCATCGGCCTGACGGTCATGAATCCGCTGATCATGCGCCTGTTCGGCGCTCCCATCGGCCTCAACGTGTTGAACGGCGGCGTGATCCTCGCGCTGATGAGCGTCCCGATCATCGTGTCGATCGGCGAGGACGCGCTCAAGGCGGTGCCCGATTCGTATCGCGAAGCGGGGCTCGCGCTGGGCGTGACCAGATGGCAACTGGTCCACCGGGTCCTGCTGCCGGCCGCCAAGAACGGCCTGCTGGCCGCGGTCCTGCTCGGCGTCGGCCGCGCCGTCGGCGAGACGATGGCCGTGCTGATGGCAACCGGCCATGCCGTGAAGATTCCGACGAGCGTGATGGACTCGGTGCGGACGCTGACTGCCACGATTGCCGCCGAACTCGGCGAGGCGCCCGTGCATTCGGATCACTACCAGGTGTTGTTCATCATCGGGATTCTGTTGTTCATGATCACGTTTGTGGTCAACCTGACGGCCGACCTCGTCGTCCGCGGGATTCGCAACCGGTGACGTCGTTGAGTGCTGCCGCATAGGTTCCCGTGTTCCAAGCCACCTCCTTCACGCGCCGCAAATCGGTCAGCGAACTCGCCGCCAGGACTGTCTTCCTGGCCATGACGCTGATGATGGTGGTGCCGCTGTTGCTCATCGTGGCCTACCTGTTCTACGAGGCGTGGCCGATCCTCTCGCTGGACTTCCTGCTCGAGAATCCGAGGAACGGCATGCGGGCGGGCGGAATCTGGTCGCCGCTGGTCGGCACGATCTACCTTGTCGTGATTTCACTCATGATCGCCACACCGATTGGGGTGCTGGCGGCGGTGTTCCTGAACGAGTACTCGCGGGACAACTGGTTCACCCGGGTCGTGAACCTCGCGGTCGTGAACCTCGCAGGCGTGCCGAGCATCGTCCACGCGCTATTCGGGCTCGGTGCGTTCGTGCTGTTCGCAGGGTTGGGTAAGTCCATTCTCGCGGCGTCCCTGACGCTCGCCATCATGACGCTGCCGGTGATCATCGCCAGCACCAAGGAAGCACTCGCATCCGTGCCGAAGGCGTTTCGCGAGGCCTGCTGGAACGTGGGGGCGACCCGCTGGCAGACGATCCGCCACGTGGTGCTCCCGAATTCAATCAGCGGGATCCTGACAGGCGTGATCCTGCAGGTGTCGCGCGCCGCCGGCGAGACCGCGCCGATCATGTTCACCGGCGCGGTGTTCTTCAAGGCGATCGAACCCGGCAGCCTCTTCGCCTACGGCCCCTTCGATCAGTGCATGGCGCTCTCGATGCACCTGTTCACGATCTCGACACAGGTGCCGGATGTGCCGCCAGCACTGCCGTACGGCACGGCGGTCGTCCTGCTGGCGACGGTCTTGATCGTGAACGCCGCGGCGATTGCCGTGCGGGTGCGATTGCGCGGCCGGAGGAAGTGGTGACCGCCGCCCCGATGATCGCGCTGGACGGGCTTTGCGTCCGCTACGGGCAGCGCGAGGCCTTGAAGGGCGTGACGTTCGACGTGCGTCGCAACGAGGTGCTGGGCATCATTGGCCCCGCGCAGTCGGGCAAGAGCACGTTGCTGCGGACCCTGAACCGCACGATCGACGATGTGCCGGGCGCGGTCGTGACCGGCACCGTGACGGTCGACGGCGAGAACGTGCGCCAGGTGCGCGACGTGTTCGCTCTCCGGCGCAAGGTGGGCATGGTGGCGCCGCTGCCGGTCGGGTTGCCGCTGTCCATCTACGACAACGTGGCGTTCGCGCCACGGATGGCCGGTATCCGCGACCGTCGGACGCTCGACGAACGCGTCGAGCGGTGTCTGCACCAGGCCGCCCTCTGGGACGAGGTGAAGGACCGGCTGGACAACCTGGGTACGAAACTGTCCGGCGGCCAGCAACAGCGCCTCACCATCGCCCGCGCGCTGTCGCACGAACCCGAGGTGCTGTGCCTCGATGAGTTCTCGATCGCGATCGACCCGGTCACCACGATGCGAATCGAGGATGTACTCAAGGAACTTCGCGATCGGATGACGATTGTACTCGTGACGAATCTGGTCCAGCAGGCCCGACGGATCGCGGATCGCACGGCGTTCCTGTTGAACGGCGAACTCGTGGAGATCGACCGGACCGAGGTGATCTTCTCCGAGCGCCCGGCCGACTCGAGGACGTACGACTACGTCAGCGGAATCTTCGGATGAGCGAGACCCGCGCCGACTACAGCATCGCGACCAAGACCCTGAGCCTGTGGTACGGGACGTTCCAGGCGTTGAAGGACGTCACGCTGAACGTCCGACACGGTCACATCACGGCGCTCATCGGCCCGTCCGGCTGCGGCAAGACCACGCTTCTGCGGTGCTTCAACCGGATCAACGAACGCTACGGGTCGGTGAAGACGACGGGGGAGATCCGGATTCTCGGACAGAACATCTACGCGCCGGATGTCTCGCTGGTGGAGTTGCGGAAGTCGGTCGGCATGGTGTTCCAGCGGCCGAATCCGTTGCCGATCTCCGTCTACGAAAACGTGGTCTTCGGCCTCCGTGTCCACAGCGGCCTCGCCGCGCTCCGCAGGAAGAACCTGGACGAGGCCGTCGAGAAGGCGCTCCGCGAAGTGTCCCTGTGGGATGACCTGAAGGATCGCCTGCACCTGAAAGCGACGGCGCTTCAGCTCGAGCAACAGCAGAAACTGTGCATCGCCCGCCTCCTGCCGCTGAAGCCCGAGGTCATCCTGATGGACGAGCCGTGTTCGGCCCTGGACACGGAAGCGACACTCGCGGTCGAGGAGTTGATGGCGACGCTCGCCGGGCACTACACCATGCTCATCGTGACCCACAACATGGCGCAGGCTCGCCGCGTGAGCAGAGAGTGCGCCTTCATGCTGATGGGAGAACTCGTCGAGATGGCCCGAACCGAGGACCTCTTCCTCACGCCCCGGGACGAGCGGACCGGGGACTACATCGAGGGACGATACGGCTAGAGACGCCGCGGCCGGGACGGCCGCGACGACGCTCGCGTCGTGCCGCTCTCCGTTCCGCCCACATCCTCTACCGCGTCCCGTCGATCGACGCGCAAAGGTCGATCATCTCGAGCGCCGTGGCCGCCGCGTCGAATCCCTTGTTGCCCGCCTTGGTCCCCGCGCGTTCCATCGCCTGCTCCAGCGTCTCAGCGGTAATGACGCCGAACACCACGGGCACGCCGGATTCGAGCGAGACCTGCGCGATGCCTTTGGTCACCTCGCCCGCTATCAGGTGGAAGTGGGGTGTGTCGCCCTGGATCAGGCAGCCCAGGCAGACCACAGCTCCGTAACGCCCGGTGCGCGCGAGGCGCTGCGCCACAATCGGGATCTCGAAGCTGCCGGGTACCCAGGCCACATCAACGTCGCTCTCCGCCACCCCGTGACGCCGGAGACAGTCCTCGGCGCCCGCCAGCAGTTCCTTCGTGAAGAAGTCGTTGAATCGCGACGCCACCAGCGCCACCTTGCGTCCCCGTGCGTCAAACCGTCCTTCGAACACCGTGCCCATATGCGTCGTCTCCCTTGTCATGCCTGCGGAATTCCAGAACCCTGGCCCCGACTTCCGACTGTTGCCCGACCCCCGGCTCCAGGCCCGCTACACCTGCTCGAGCAGGTGTCCGAGCTTTGTCTTCTTCGTCCGCAGGTATTCGATGTTGCGGGTGTTGGCCGGCACCTCGAGCGGGACGCGGCTCACGACCTCGAGGCCGTGGCTGTCGAGGCCGACGATCTTGCGCGGGTTGTTCGTAATCAATTCCATTCGGCTCACACCGAGGTCGTGCAGAATCTGAGCACCGAGGCCGTACTCGCGCAGATCGGCGGGGAAGCCGAGTTGCTGGTTCGCTTCGACCGTATCGCTGCCTTCGTCCTGCAACTCATACGCCTTGAGCTTGTTCAGCAGGCCGATGCCGCGGCCCTCCTGTCGCATGTAGAGAAACACACCGGTGCCGCGCGCTTCGATCGCGGCAAGGGCCGCCTCCATCTGCTCGCCGCAGTCGCATCGGAGCGAGTGGAACACGTCGCCGGTCATGCACTCCGAGTGCACGCGCACGAGCACGGTCGTGTCCGGCTCGACCGCGCCCTTGACGAGCGCCAGATGTACCGCGTTGTCGACCGATGTGCTGTAGGCGAGCAGCCGAAACTGCCCGTAGCGGGTGGGCAGCGTCACTTCGATTTCCCGACGCACCAGCTTCTCGTGGCGTCGCCGATGGGCGATCAAGTCGGCGATTGACACCATCACCAGGCCGAACCGGTCGGCGACCTGCCGGAGTCGCGGCAGCCGTGCCATCGAGCCGTCCTCGTCCATGATTTCGCAGAGGATACCGGCCGGGTAGAGGCCGGCCAGCCGGCACAGGTCGACCACCGCCTCGGTGTGACCGGCGCGCTGGAGCACGCCGCCCGGCTGCGCCTCGAGCGGAAAGAGGTGTCCGGGGCGCGCAAGGTCGCGCGGCCGTGTCGCCGGATCGATGAAGACCCTCACGGTGTGGGCACGATCGGCCGCAGAGATCCCAGTCGAGATCCCGTCGGCGGCATCGACGGACACGGTGAAGGACGTGCCGAGCGGCGCCGTGTTCTCCGTGACCATCGCGTGGAGTTCGAGCGCACGAAGGCGCTCTCGCGTCGCTGGCATGCAGATCAGGCCCCGCCCGTGCTTGCTCAGGAAGTTGATCGCGTCAGCGGTGGCCTTGTCCGCGGCCAGCACGAAGTCCCCTTCGTTCTCCCGGTCCTCGTCGTCCACGACGACGATGATCTCGCCGCGCCGGAGCGCGTCGAGCGCCGCATCGATCGTATCGAGTGCTTTCACCACTGCCATCCTTTGTCGAGAATCGACCGCATCGTCAGCTGGGCAAGTTGCGGCTGGCTCGCCGCTTTCGCCAGCACATCCACCTCGATGTTGACCTCGTCGGCCACGCGTAGCTCGTCGAAGCGCGTCGCGCGCAGCGTGTGGGGGACGAGCGTGACGGTGAACTGGCCGCGGAAGGGGCCCGCGTCGAGCGTCAGGCTCACTCCGTCCACCGCGATGGAGCCTTTCGGGAGCAGTTGCGTCGTGAGCCGCGCGGGCACGCGGACGGTCATGCGAACGACGCCGTGCGACCGCTCCAGCCGCACGACGCGGCCGGTGCCGTCCACGTGTCCGAGGACGAAATGGCCGCCCACCTCATCGCCGATCCGCAGCGACGGTTCGAGATGGACGCGATCACCCACTCGCCAGCGGCAGAGCGTGGTGACACGTCTGGTCTCGACGGACGCGTCCACGCTGACCCGCGCGCCGGTGAGCGAGGTTACCGTGAGACAGATGCCGTTCACGGCGAGGCTGCTGCCGATGGCGAGTTGATCGGCAGTGCGCGGAGCGGAGATTCCGAGCGCGGTGACGCCGGAGCGCGAGCCGATCTCCTCAACCGTGCCGATCTCCCGAACGAGGCCAGTGAACATCGTGTGCCTGAACTCCACGTGAGGGGGAGCCGGTTGGCGGCTCTCTCCTCCGTGCCTTACGGAGTTGTGATCGACTGTTGAAAAACAGTCCCGACCCCTCCCGACACGCGTGCCAACGCTTGTGCGAAGTCTGCCCGGTCGAACACGAGCTTCGCGTCCGGCCCGGACCGCATCACGCGCGTCAGCGTGAACAGCGTTGCGGCGTGTGCGCCATCGCCCGGCATGATCCACGAGGGCCACGAGACGCCGTCCCCCAGCACCTGCGGGGCCACGTAGGAGATGCAGCGGTCGACGATCCCAGCCTGCAGGCAGGCGGCGGCGAGCGTCGGCCCGCCCTCGATCAGCAGGCAGTGTCCACCCCGACGCGCAAACGCGTCGACGAGGGCCTCTGGCGCCACGTGGCCGTCGCGCTCGTCGCAGAGGACGACGGTTCCGTGCTGCCGCTCGACGTCCTGCTGACGATCGACTGGCGCACTGCTGACGCCGGCGAATACCCAGTGCGCTCGCCCCGGCCAGCCAGCGGTGAGCGTCAGGTCTGTATCGACGTATGCAGGCAGCGGTTCCGCCGCGGGGCATGCGTCGCAGTCAGTGGTCAGGCGGCCGTTGAGTTGCGGCTCGTCCACTTCCTTCGTGCGCTTGCCGACGAGCACGACGTCGCTCCAGCGCCTGAGCCGATGTACGTCATGCCTGGCTTCCGGGCCGGTCAGATAGGCCGGCCCCCCCTCGGCACGTCGGGAGGTCGGGGCGAAGCGCCCGTCCAGTGATGTCGCGGTCTTCAGTACGACGAACGGCCGCTCGAACGCCGCGGTGATCACGAAGGGCCAGACGAGTTCGAGCGCCTCCTCAGCGGCGACTCCGACCGTCACCTCGATGCCCGCGTCACGCACGACATCGAGGCCCCGACCCGCCACATGCGGGTTGGGATCGATGACCGCGACGACGAGGCGGCCGATGCCGCTCGACGCGACGCGTGGCGCACAGGGCGGAGTGCGGCCCTGGTGATTGCAGGGCTCGAGTGTGCAGTAGAGCGTGGCGCCGCGGGCTCGCGGTCCGGCCTGATCGAGCGCCACCATCTCGGCGTGGGCGGCGCCGGCGCCATGGTGCGCACCCCGTCCGACAATCCGCCCGTCCAGCACCACGAGCGCGCCGACCGGAGGATTCGGCCACGGCCGCCGCGGAATCCGTCCGGCAACGTGTAGCGCCTCTCTCATGAACGACAGGTCGTCGCGTGCTGCTCGATCGTCCACCGAGTCCTCGGGCCTGCTGGCGTTCGCGCGTCAGGTTGTTCGGGGTTGAGATGAAGGCGGGTGAACGACGAGCGGCAGTCACACACGCGGCGCGGCCCACGGGCCGGCCGACGCGCAGGCGGCAGCCATCGAAGCACCCCAACTTCTTCCATCCAGACTGTGACTGTCGGCCCCGGAGTCTCACCGGATCTGCCCTTGCGGGCTCGCGGGCTCTACCGCCGGTGGGGACTTGCACCCCGCCCCGAAGTTGTGGCTGTTCAACGATACCGACCGCGGGCGAGGCATGTCAAGGTCAGGGGGCTGGCTGTAAGGAAAATGTCACACCCCGTGGATGCAGAACGAATGAATCCATGACGTCCCCGGCATCGAGATGATCGTCTCTCGTTTGCAGCCGCCGGTTGTTCGGTCGGCCACTCTGTCGAAAGGAAGACACATGCGTCGCGCCGTACGAGTGGGATTGTTCTGGAGCTTCGCGCTGGTGTTTGCCGCCGGCGTGGGCTCGACCGTGTATTGCGCCGTGGCGCCCCGAGTCGCGTCGGCCGACGGATGGCACCTCGACATCGACCGGGCCATGGACGCCGTAGGGGTCGCGCCGGGGATGATCGTGGGCGACGCCGGTGCTGGCGAGGGGTATTTCACGCTGCCCATGGCTCGGCGGGTCGGCTCGGCGGGTGCCGTCTACGCAAATGACATCAGCAAACGGTCGTTGGATGCCCTGGCTGAGGACGCCAGGCGGGAGCGCCTCTCCAACGTCCATACCGTCGAGGGAGTCGTTGACGACCCACTGTTCCCGCGGCGCGACCTGCAACTCGTGGTCGTCGTGCACGCGTTCCACGATTTCGATCGTCCGGTCGAGTGGCTGGTGAACCTCAGGAAATACCTGCGGCCGGGCGGCAGCGTGGCCATCATCGACCTCGACCCCGCCCAGGGTGCGCGGGCGAGCCATTTCTGGACGCGCGAGCAGATTCTCGGACACGCGACCGGCGCTGGCTACGAGATGACCAAGCTCATCGACAACATCTCCAGCCACCTGATCATCGTCCTGAAGCCGCGCCCGATCAGGGGCGACGTCGCGCTCTAGCGGACCGCGGCCTGCGTGCTACGGACGCCGCGGGGCGGGCGTGAAGCTCCGGATCACACGCGGATGTCACCCATCCGTGAGAGAAATGGAAGCGATCCCGGGCGGCTTCCGACTGTGAATTCCGTCCAACGGTGACTGGCGCCACGAGGAACGGCTGCCTCAACCTGTCCTCTCGATCGCGGATCGGCTTGCCATCGACCTCGAACACACCCCGGAAGGGCAGCCGGCGTCCGACGCGCAGGAGTCCGGCTCCGAAGCGGTCGACGCTCGTTTCGATTAGCCGCGGCAGCGTGCGGGCCTGGGCATTCGGCTCTTTCCGGATGCCGAACTCGGTTCACGGTCGGTCAAAACAGCGGATCGCCGTCGGACGGGGCACGTTGTGGATGGCGAAGAATGGGAGACCGACGCTGTGCAGGGATTGAGGGGCCTGGCACCGTCGTGGAAGGCGAGGGCTGGACGGGACCGGATACTGATTCCGACCCCGTTCCAGCGCAGAACTGGGGACCTACTTCAGGCGGGCCACTTGGAGACCGACGACGAGCGAGCCGATCGGCTTGCCGCCGTCGAGCACCGGCACCGCGATCTGGATCTGCTGGAGACCGGTGGACTGATCGGTTTCCACCTCACCCTGCCACGTCTTCCCGGTCATGGGCACGTCGTGCTTCGGCTTGCCCTTGTGAATCCAGCTCGTCGTCTTCTGCAGGAATCCGACCTTGCTGCCGTCGGCGGCCGATACGAACCCCTCGCTGATGACCTGGTTCTTCTTGGCCTTCAGGAGCAGACCGACCGGGTTGCTGGAAAAGGACAGGACGAACGGATCGAAGGGCGTCAGCGTTGTCCACTTCTCCTGCGTCATGGCCTTGTTGGCGGCCGGCATCGACGCGTTGATCGCCTTGACCGCGTTGACGATCGTGGGATCGTTGGCCCAGCTCTGGACGTATTTCACCTGCTCATTGACCTTCGCCTGCATGGCGGGGTCGATGGCTGCCGCAGCCAGGGTAGAAGCCGTCCAGCCAAGAACCGCCAACAGCGCGAACGCCAATACGGAACCTCTCCTCATAGCCATCCTCCGCTTCTTTCCGGCGTACGCGGCACAGCCTGCAAGTCGGGCGAAGCGTGCCGATACCGCCTGCATTGTCTGTAATCGGCGCCACGGAGCCCAACTTGAATCAGAAGCGACTCAAGAATGGACACGACGGGTCGATTCTACCATTGCGAGGATGACTCGATCATCACGCGTCGGGTGCACGTTTTCTCGTGCCGGAGTCAGGTCAGGGTGGAGGTTGGTTATGCGTACGAGAGCTATTCCCACGGTCGTGGTCGCGATGTCGTTCATTCTCGGTGCCGCTCAGCTGAGCGCGCAGCAGAAGCCGGAGGTATCGGGAGCCCAGGCGGTGGCGCAGCAGGCCAAGCCGGTTCCCGTGGCCGCGACCACGAAGGCGGCGGCGACGCCCGCTGCCGGAGTTGCAGAGCCCAAGAAGACTGGCGCCGTCAAGCCCGCTCCGAAGCCGCCGGAGAAGGTCGGCTTCGCCCGCGTCAACAATACCTGGCCGAAGTGGCTGACGGTCACCCTGGTTGACCGCAGTCGCGTCGAGGCTGTACGCCCGCCCGCCACGAAGGGCGCGGAGTACGACAGCTACGTCATGAACCGGTTCCGCCTCACCACCATGGTGAGAGCCACGCCGTGGATGCAGGCGACCGTGCAGGTCCAGGACTCGCGCATTGGGGCCTACGCGACCTCGCCGGCGCCCAAGAGCATGCAGAACAGCCTCGACCTCCGCATGGCCTACGTCGAACTCGGCAAGAAAGGCGCCCGCGGCGTGTCGGCCATCGTCGGTCGCCAGGAGATGACGTTCGCGGATGGGCGCCTCGTGGCCAGCCCGGACTGGGGCAACGTCGGTCGTACCTACGAGGCCGTCCGCCTCGCAGCCTACCGGCCCGGCGTGAAAGTGGAAGTGTTCGGCGCTGCGCCCGTCGACGTGACGCCCAATGCGTTCTCGCGCGCCAAATACGGCGAGCGTGCATTCGGCACATGGGTGACGTTCGACAAGGTGAAGCCTCTCGCCTACGTGGACGGCTATATGGTCGGGAAGAGCAACTACACGGCCACCGGCGAAACCGGGACCAAAGGTGATCAGCGGGTCTACACGACCGGCGTGCGCCTGGGTGGCCCGGTCGGCAAGACGATCGCGTGGGAGGCCGATACCGCCGTCCAGCGCGGGCATTCGGCCGCCGACAGCCTGTCCGCGTGGGCCACGCACGAGGGCGTGACGTGGACGATCGGCAAATCGCGGATGAAGCCGAAGCTCGGCGTCGAGTACAACTACGCGTCGGGCGACGACAACGCCAAGGACGGCACCAAACAGACGTTCGATCAGCTCTACGCGAGCACCCACGGCAAGTGGGGGCTCGGCGACAACGTGGGCTGGCGAAACATGCAGCACATGGCGGTGAAATTCGAGGTATCGCCGACGCCGAAGCTGAAGGTCAACACCGCGCTGAACCGCCTGCAGTTGGCGACAGTGAACGACGCCTGGTACGGTTCGTCGGGTTCGAAGGTCGTCACCAACAAGAAGGCGACGAGCCGTGATCTCGGTTGGGAACCGGACATCTTCGGGACCTATACGGTCACCAAGGATCTCTCGATCGGGCTCGGCCTGGCCGTGCTGGTCGGCGGCGATTTCGTCACGCAGTCCACCGACGTCGAGCGGATCTGGACGCCGTACGTGATGTGGACCCTCAAGTTCTGAGCGCAGTGCCGCTCGGATGGGTTATTGAGCAGACGAGGCCGCCCGTTCGCGGCCTCTCTCCCGGTGACACGACAGCGCAGGATGTGATGAGGGGTGAGCTATGAGTGGCCTCCAGAAGGCGAAGGCCGGCTTGGCGCGGGTGATGAGCGGCGGGGCCGTGACGGCACGTTGGGTTGGCAACCGGAGCGTGAGAACGAAGCTGCTGGGTGGATTTGGCATCGTGCTCGCCCTGACCATGGCGGTGGCCTATTCGGGGTTGGCTGGCGTCGGCATGATAGGCGTCGAGTTGGAGCAGATGTACGACGAGGGCCTGCAGCCGATCCGGCTCATCATCACCGCGAACGAGAACGTCGTCTACTTCGACCGCGACGTGCGCAGCCACGTCCTGACGCACGACACCGCGGAGATGAGCCGGATCACCGAGCAGCTCGACAAGGAGGAGAAGGAGTTCAAGTCGCTGCTCGACGAGTTCCGCAAGACCGAACAGGCGAAGTTGCAGAAGGAGCGTCTGGCGCAGCTCGATCAGGCGTGGCAGGCGTTCCGCCCGATGGCGACCGAGGTCCTGACGCTCAGCAGCCAGATGAAGAAAGCGGAGGCCCAGGCGGCCATGAGCGGCGGCTACCAGCAGGTCCTCGGCTTCATCGATACTGGCCTGTCCGACTTGGCGCGCGCGAGCGAGGACCTTGCGGCAGCGGGTCGCGACGACGCGGCCCGGACCGCGGCGTTCTCGCGTCGGATGGTATGGCTGACGGCGGGGCTGGCCCTGGTGTTCGGGCTCGGCCTGGCGCTGCTGACGGCGTCGAGTTTCACCCGCTCGCTGTCGATGATC
This sequence comes from Vicinamibacterales bacterium, assembly GCA_036504215.1. NCBI lineage: Bacteria > Pseudomonadati > Acidobacteriota > Vicinamibacteria > Vicinamibacterales > Vicinamibacterales bacterium. The sequence continues at coordinate 39,131 of DASXVO010000002.1, forward strand.
GTGGCCCGCGCCCGGCAGGTGGCCAACACGGATCTGGCCACCATGACCACCGAGTTCCAGGCGCTCGCGAAGGGCGACCTCCAGCGGCATTTCGCCGTTTCGACCGAAACGTTGCATGACCCGAGAACCGACGAATTCGGCGTGCTGGCCCGGACGTTCGACGAGATGATCGGACGGCTCCAGGAAGCCGCGGGCGCCTTCGAGGCGATGACGGCGACCTTGCGGGCGATGACCGACGAGACCAGGACGCTGGCGGCCGCCGCCGTCGAGGGCCGGCTGTCCACGCGCGGCAACGCCGATCGCTTCGACGGTGGGTACCGCGACATCGTGCACGGAATCAACGCGACACTCGACGCGGTGATCGGGCCGTTGAACATGGCGGCGGAGTACATGGACCGGATCAGCAAGGGCGACATCCCGCCGAGGATCACGGAGAGCTACCAGGGCGACTTCAACGAGATCAAGCTGAACCTCAACACCTGCATCGATGCCGTGAACGCCCTCGTGGCGGATGCCGGGATGCTGTCGAAGGCCGCCGTCGAAGGCAAGCTGTCCGCCAGGGCCGACGCCTCCAGGCACGGTGGTGACTTCCGGAAAATCGTCGAAGGCGTGAATGCGACGCTCGACGCCGTGATTGGGCCGCTGAACATGGCGGCGGAGTACGTGGATCGGATCAGCAAGGGCGACATCCCGCCGAAGATCACCGACAAGTACGATGGTGATTTCAACGAGATCAAGAACAACCTCAACGTATGCATCGATGCGGTGAACGCCCTGATTGCCGACTCGAACATGCTCGCCAAGGGAGCCGTGGAAGGCCGGCTGGCGACGCGCGCCGACGCGACGCGGCACCAGGGCGACTTCCGGGCGATCATCAAGGGCGTGAACGACACGCTCGACGCCGTCATCGGGCCGCTGAACGTGGCGGCGGAGTACGTGGATCGGATCGGCAAGGGCGATATCCCCCCGAAGATTGCAGACAACTATCAGGGAGACTTCAACGAGCTGAAGAACAACCTGAACGCCTGCATCGACGGCCTGGGCGGCCTCGTCGAGTCCAATCGCGTCCTGCAGCGCGTGGCCGTCAACGACCTGACCCTGAAGGTGGAAGGCCACTACCAGGGCGTGTTCGCCGACGTGGCCCGGGCAGTCAACGAGACGCGAGAGCGCCTCAGCCTCATCCAGACCACGGTCGTCGAGGTCAGCAAGGGCGACCTGGCCAGCCTCGACGCCTACAAGCGTACTGGCCGACGGTCCGAGAACGACCAGCTCGTGCCGGCATTCATCCAGATGATGGAGGCGATCGGCGCCCTCGTGCAGGACGCCGACATGCTCTCTCGAGCGGCGGTCGAAGGCCGGCTGGCGAACCGCGCCGACGCCGGCCGCCACAAGGGCGACTACCGCCGGGTGATCGAGGGCGTGAACGCAACACTCGACGCGGTGATCGGGCCGTTGAACATGGCGGCTGCCTACGTGGATCGCATCAGCAAGGGTGACATTCCGCCCGTGAACACGGATCACTACACCGGCGACTTCGATGCGATCAAGACCAGCCTCAACCGTTGCATCGAGTCCATCAGCCTGCTCGTCGCCGACAGCAAGACTCTCGTCGAGGCGGCCGTCGCAGGACGACTGCACACCCGGTCTGACGTGAGCCGGCACCAGGGCGACTACCGGAGGATCGTCGACGGCTTCAACCGGACGCTCGATGCGGTCGTCCGGCCCGTGGACGAATCCGCCGCGGTGCTCGCCAAGGTGGCGGCCCAGGATCTGCGAGTCGAGGTCCAGGGCGAATACGCGGGCGACCACGCCGCGATCAAGACCAGCATCAACACGATGATCGTGGACCTGCGCGCCTCGATCGGCGCGATCGGCCGGAACGCGCAGCAGGTCGGTGCCTCGTCCGAGGAACTGACCGCGATCAGCCAGCAGATGGCGAGCAGCGCCGACGAGACGGCGACGCAAACGGGCGTGGTGTCTTCCGCGTCCGAGCAGGTGTCGCAGAATCTGACGGTGGTGGCGACCAGCGCGGAGGAGATGCTGGCGTCGATCCGCGAGATTGCCAAGAGCGCCAACGAGGCGGCCCGGATGGCCAAGAATGCGGTGAGCGTCGCCGACGCCACCGATCAGACGGTGCGGAAGCTGGGCGACAGCTCGGTCGAAATCGGCAACGTCATCAAGGTCATCACCTCGATCGCCGAGCAGACCAACCTGCTCGCGCTCAACGCGACGATCGAGGCGGCCCGCGCCGGTGACGCGGGCAAGGGCTTCGCGGTCGTGGCGAACGAGGTGAAGGAACTGGCCAAGGCCACGGCGCGGGCCACCGAGGACATCAGCCACAAGATCGAGGCCATCCAGGGGGAGACGAAGGGCGCCGTCGAGGCCATTCGCCAGATCAGCGGGCTCATCACGCAGATTGACGACGTGTCGAACACCATCGCATCGGCCGTCGAGGAACAGTCGGCGACCACCAACGAGATCGGCCGGAACATCGCCGAGGCCGCCCGGGGGTCCTCCGAGATCGCCCGGAACGTGTCGAGCGTCGCGGACGCCGCCCAGGCCGCGGCCCAGGGCGCGACTGACACCCAGAAGGCCGCCCGGATGCTCTCCGAGATGGCGGGGCAACTGCAGTCGCTTGTTGGTCAGTTCAGAACGTAGCAGTGGAGAGTCAGTAGCCGACAGCCGAGAGTGAGTAGTGCCGGCCTTCGCAGTCGCGCGGTGTTTCGCGCTGCGGAGGCCGGCCCGAACCTGTCCCGCCTCCCATCCGAGACCCAGCCAGCCACGCCCGCGGAAACCTGCACCGGCCGCCATACGTATTGGGGTACAACGGCAGTCCTCTGCCCGCGGCAGGACCCGGAGTTGCGGCCACGAACGGTCGGGCCGGCGGCGAGCTGTAACCCGTTCTCGGAGAGTGCATGCACACCATCTTGTCGGATCTCCGCTACGGCGTGAGGACTCTTGCCAGCACCCCGGGCTTCACGGCCGTGGCGGTGCTCATCCTGGGCATCGGGATTGGGCTGAACACCGCCGTCTTCAGCCTCACCAACATGATCCTGCTGCGGCCCCTGTCCGGCGAGTCGAAGCCGGGCCAGTTGGCCGCCTTGTATGCATACGACCGCACGCATCCTGACTCGTACCACGAGTTCTCCTACCCGGCCTACGTGGACATCCGCGACCGGAACGGAGTCTTCGCCCAGACGGCCGGACTGGCAGTCACGATGGTCGGGCTGGGCGAGGGCGAGATGACCCGCCGCGGGTTTGCGTTCATCGCGACATCCAGTTTGTTCACGCTGTTCGACGCCCGCCCCCCGAAGGGCCGTGCGTTCCTGCCGGACGAGGAGACACCGGGCGCCAACCGGCTGGTCACCGTCCTAAGCGAGGAGTACTGGCGACGGAGCGGGGCCGACCCCAACATCGTCGGGAAGACGATTCGCATCAACACCCAACCGTTCACGGTGGTCGGCGTCGCCCCGCGGGGGTTTGGCGGCCCGACGACGATGATCGCACCGGCGGTGTGGCTGCCGACCGGCGTGTACGATCTCGTCGCCGGGAATGGTTTCAGGCGTTCGGTCAAACGGGCCTTTGCCGATCGGGCCGAGGAAACCCTGTTGCTCTTCGCCCGAATGAGGCCGGGCGTGTCGTTCGACTCGGCCCAGGCCCCGCTCACCGCCCTGGCGGGGCAACTCGAGCAGGCGTTTCCGGCCGAACACCGACACCTCGGTTTGAAGGTGAGGTCCATCTCGCGGACGGGCATCAGCACGAATCCGCAGAATGACGGCGACGCGTACACCATGTCCGGCCTGCTCCAGGGCGTGACCGCCATTGTGCTGGTCATCGCGTGCATGAACCTGGCGAACATGCTGCTCGCCCGTTCGACGAGCCGACGCCGCGAGATCGCGGTGCGGTTCGCGCTGGGGGCCAATCGGGTGGTGGTCGTGCGACAACTCCTGATCGAGGGCTTCGTGCTCTCGCTCGCCGGGAGCGCCGTCGGCCTGCTCTTCACCTACTGGGCCCTGCGCGCGTTCGGTGTGTCTCTGGATCCGCTCTCGGAACTGATGATCGTTCTCGACCCTCGTCCCGACCTTCGGATCCTCGGCGTGGCCCTCGGGTTCGCGGTGTTCGCCACGCTGACCTTCTGTCTGGGACCCTCGCTGCAGCTGCTGCGGACCGATGTGTTCGGCGAGTTGAAGGAAGGGGCCCGGGCGGCTGCGACGGGACGGCATCGCTACGTCAGCATGCGTCATGTGCTCGTGGTCGGTCAGGTGGCGCTGTCGCTCGCGTTACTGACGGCCGCCGGTCTGTTCGTGCGTGGTGCGACCAAGGCCGCGCACGCCGAACCCGGATTCGCTCTCGATCGCAGCGTCGTCGTCGGAGTCGATCCGAGCCTCACGCGGATCGACGAAAAGGGGGGACGGGACTTCTACCGGCGCGCCCTCGACCGCCTGCGCGCCACGCCGGGCATCGAGGCGGCCAGCATGGCCTCGATCGTGCCCTTCGGCAACATGAGTGAGACGCGGCGCGTGCGCTTTGTCGGCCAGCCGGTGGCCGACGTGCACGCCGACAACGAGCTCGGCGGTTCGAGCACATCGTACGGCGCCGGCGGCGGTGATGGGGGCGGCAACGACAGAAACGGCGTGACCGCGGCCTTCTACGTGGTGGGGCGGGACTACTTCCAGACGCTCCGCATCCCGATCTTGAGAGGGCGGGGATTCACGGAGACAGAGGAATCGGACGCCACCGGCCCTCGCGTGGCGGTCATCGACGAGCCGATGGCCAAACGGCTCTTCAAGGGGGCCGATCCCATCGGACAACACGTGTACATGCCCGATCCGGTCGAGGCCGAGCGCGCTCCGATGGAGGTCGTGGGCATCGTCGCGGGTACGCGCCACAGCATGTTCGACACCACGCCGGGGCCGCACATCTTCGTACCGTTCGGGCAGCGCTATCGATCGACGATGACCTTTCACGCCCGGGTGGCGTCCTCCGGGCCCGCCGCCGAGGCCGTCGCACTCCATGCGATTCGCGAACAACTTCGCGGCGTCGACAGCTCGATCCCGATCGTCCTGTCGAGCAACATGGCGGATTTCCGCGACCACGGCATGTCGGCGTGGGGTGTGCGCATGGGCGCCCAGATGTTCGCGGCGTTCGGCATCGTCGCGGCGTTCCTGGCACTGATCGGCATCTACGGCGTGCGAGCCTACCTCGTCGCGCGCCGCACCAGGGAGATCGGCATACGCATGGCGCTCGGCGCGACGCGGGCCGACGTCCTGCGGATGGTGCTCCGCGAAGGGATGGTGCTGGTGTCGGTGGGGCTCGTGATCGGCGTGTTCCTGGCCTTTGCGGCTGGAATGAGCCTGCGAGGGATGATCTACCAGGTGAGCGAGTACGATCCGGCATCGTTTGTTGGAGCCGCTGTCCTGCTGTCGCTGACCGCACTGGTCGCCTGCTATGTCCCTGCGCTGCGGGCGACCAAGGTGGCGCCGACCGTGGCTCTGCGATCGCTGTGACCGAACGAACGGAGCCCACTTGGTGCGCCGCCGCCGCGGTCACGACAGCCAGCCGAAGTCCCTCAGCTTCCGGTAGAGGTTCCGCTCGCTGATCCCGAGGATCTTGGCGGCTTGGCCCCGGTGGCCGTGCGTGGCGTCGAGCACGCGACGGATGTGGTCGCGCTCGAGGTCGTCGAGCGTGGGCAGCGCCGATGCTGGCGCCGAGGCCGGAGGGCGGCGGGGGACGATCGGCAGGTGTTCCGGCCGAATGTCCGGCCCGTCACACGTGACGTGCGCCGCTTCGAGCACGTGCTTCAGCTCGCGGATATTGCCGGGCCAGTCGTGGCCTCTCAGCAGATCGAGCGCTGCGTCTCCCACCTCCCTCCGGCAGCCGAACCTGTCATTGAGCTGCGCGACGAAATGGCGCGCCAGGAGTTCGATGTCACCGACGCGGTCGCGCAGCGGCGGCGTGTGCACCGAGATGGTGCTCAGGCGGTAGAACAGATCCTCGCGGAACAGCCCCTGCCGGACCATCGACGTCAGGTCACGGTTCGTCGCGGCCAGCACGCGCACGTCCACTCGGATCTCCGACGTGCCTCCGACGTGTCGGAACGTCGAGGTGTCCAGGACGCGCAGGAGTTTCACTTGCGTAGCCGGGCTCACCTCGCCGATCTCGTCGAGGAAGATCGTCCCGCCGTGCGCCACCTCGAACAACCCGGGCTTCGTGCGCTCCGCGCCGGTGAACGCGCCGCGCTCGTGGCCGAACAGTTCGCTCTGCAGGAGGTCTTCCTGGAGTGCCGCGCATTCGACCACGACGAACGGCCGTGAGCGCCTGGGACTCCGGGCGTGGATCAGCTTTGCGACGATTTCCTTGCCCGTCCCCGTCTCGCCTGTGATCAGCACCGTCGAGTCGGCCGGCGCGATGCGCCCGACCAACGCGACGGTCCGGAGGAACTCAGGGCTCTGGCCGACGAAGGCGTTCCCCATGTCCGGCGGCGTCAAACCACGCTCGAGCAGCGTCGCCCGACAGCTCAGCGAGTGGCGCTCGAGCGCGCGCTGGATGCGCACCTCGAGTTCATCGAGCGGGCAGGGCTTGGACACGTAGTCGAACGCGCCGGCACGGATCGACTGGATCGCGGTGTCGATGGAACCGTGGCCGGTGAGCATGATGACTTCGCTCGCCGGGCTTGCCGTACGCAGACGCTCCAGTACCTGGAGCCCGGTCATATCCGGTAGGCTGAGGTCCAGGAGCACGACCTGCGGCTGATAGTCGGCCACGATGCGGAGGGCCTCGCCGCCCGATGCGGCGGCCGAAACTTCAAAGCCGGAGCGATCGAGTTCTCCAGCCATCACCGTGCGGAACACATCGTCGTCGTCCACGAGGAGGAGTGATGGTCGTGGTGTCACTGTCTCAGATCCTCGGTCGTCCTGCCGGGGAGGGCGGGCAGGGTGACGTCGAACGTCGAGCCGGCGCCAATCGCGCTCGACACGGTGATGTCGCCGCCGCAGCCCCGTACAAAGTTCAGTGAGAGAAACAGGCCCAGTCCCGTGCCGCCCTTTCGCAGGCTGTAGAACGGTTCGAAGATCTGCTTCAGATGCTCGGGTGAGATTCCGCAGCCGGTGTCCTGGACGCGAATGTGGACCTGATCGCCGTCCTCCACGCCGATGTCGACCGTCCCGCCCCGCTCGCACGCCTGCACGGCGTTGAGCAGCAGATTGATGATCGCGTGCTGCAGCGCCGCCTCGTCCGTGCGCACGCGCAGGCCCTGCACGGGGGAGGCGAACGCGATCGTGACGCCGGAGGCACGCGCGGTCGGCTCCACCAGTCGGGCCGCGGCGGAGACGACCGCCGTCGGGTCCACGATGTCTCCAGGGGATGACTGGCCGCGGGCCATCCGGAGGAAATGCTGCGTGACGCCGCGGCACCTGAGGATCTGCTCACGCGCGATCGTCGCGGCCTCGGCGATGTGCCCTGGACGCGCCTCATCGGTCTCGAAGGACCGCACGTCACGCAGGATGCCCTCGACGCAGGTGAGCACCGTCGCGAGCGGTGTATTCAGTTCGTGGGAGAATCCGGAGGCGAGGAGGCCGAGCGACGCGAGCTTGTGCGATTCGGCGAGGGACGCTTCCGCCGCGCGACGGGTCGAGATGTCGCGCCAGACTTCCACGACATGAGTGAGGCGGCCGTCCTCATTGGCGACCGGCGAGGCGTGGATTTCCTCCCACCGAACGCTTCCGTCAGCGGTCGCGCGCTCGTACAGGCGCACGTGACGCTGGCCGGATTGGAGGCAGGCGGAGGTCGGACACTGCTCGAGGTCGCAGGCACCCGCCGGCGTGTCCCGGCAGCAGCATCCCAGCACGACCTCGCGGCGCGCGCCCGTGCGCGCCAGGAAGGCGTCGTTGGCCGCGATGACGGTTCGTGCAGAATCGAGGACCACGATGCCATCGTCGATGCTGTTGATGACGGTTTCCAGTCGCTCGCGCTGATCTCGAACCTCGCCGACGAGTCCGGTGACCGAGTCGGCCATGACGTTGAACTCCCGGGCGAGCCACGAGATCGTGTCCGAGCCTTCGGCCGTTACGCGCCGGGCGAGGTCGCCGGAGACAATCTGGCGAGCCGTCGTCTCGAAGCGCTGGAGCCGACGCAGGATCGCGAACCGCACGACAACCGCGATGGCGCCGACCAGCACCAGGGTCAGCACGCCCGTGCTCGCGACCATCCAGACGAGGTCGCGGTTGATGGACGCGCGCACGGCGCCAACATTGCGATCGAGGATCAAGATCCCGTTCATCCGCCGCGTAGCGCCGTGGCACCTGTGGCAGGCGTCGCGGTTGCGGAATGGCACAACCGTGCGGAGGATGGTGCCGCCACTCGTCTCGATGACGCGGCTCGATCCGCGCTGCTCGGGCGGGTAACGGTGGCAGGCCTGGCAGGTTGGCGATCCGATCTGAAGATCGGCGCCCCGATCGGCGGGCACGCTCGAGTAGCGCACATGCCCCTCGCGGTCCAGGAGCACCACGCGCTCGATGGTCGGTTGCCGACCGAACGTCCCGATCATCTCGGCGATCAGCGTCCGGTCGTTCTCGATCATCTGGTGCTCGAGGGCAGCGCGAATCAGTTCGCCCTGAGCGACGCATGTCTCACGCGCGGTCTCGAGAAGGCTCTCGAAGTGGTGGGTCGAGTAGAAATACGCAGCAACCACCAGAGCCGAGGACACGGCCACGGTGATGCCAATCGCCAGGCCGACGGTGGTGCCGGTCAGACGCGAGCGCATGAGGTTATGGGTTCCAGGATGTGGCGCATCGTGACAGATCCCGCTTGCTCCCGTCAAATGCCAGTCGCCGCCCCGCTTCTTCGCCTGAGCGCCCGCCCGCCCTTCCGACTGCTCGATCGCTCGGCCTGCCATCCTGTCAGAACGGGACCTGACAGAATGGCAGGCGGCGGGGATGACCCTGGCGCATTCATCGCGGCTTGGGGCGGAATGCACGATCCCGGGATGGCATCGAATCTGCTGCCCCATCCACCGGGACCGCGTGTCCCGGTGGACAACGGTACCGGTCCTGATCGCGCACAGCCGTGAACGCGCAACGCAGACAGGGGGCGGCCGATGATGTTGTTCCTGATGGCACTCTCGCTCGCGATGTTCGGGCTCGCCATGACCGCGGCGGCCTTTGGCGCGGCGACACGCACCGAGCCGACGCCGGAGGTGCCCGCTCGTCCACGAATGGAACTGGCGCCGGAGCGGTTCTTTGCCGAAAGTCGCGCGGCGTTCCATCGTCAACCGCACGTTCCGGTGGAAGTGCTCCTGCTTCAGATCGAGCAGCACGTGCGCCTCGAGCAGGCGGCCGCCGAGTCGTTCATCAGTTTGCCTTCGGTCGATGTCCTGAATTGCCGGACGCAGTCGCCGCTCGTCCACTGATCTGACCGCGTCCCGAGTGCTTCGGATGGAAGCCTCGACTCTCGGCCGTCTTCCTGCAGGGGTGACCGATGACGGATACCTACCCGGATCTGCTGAAGTCCATGTCGGCTGAGGACGCCGACGCCGTGGTGGCCCTCGCACGCCGTCATTCGCTTCCGAGCGGCGCGGTGCTGTTCCAATTGGGTGCCGACGCCGACCATCTCTACGTGATCGACCGGGGGCGCGTGAATCTCACGCTGCCCATGCAGGTGTTCGGATCCGAGGAAGACATCCTCGTCGAGGAGCGGGTGGCGGGTCAGACGCTGGGCTGGTCTGCCTTGATCCCTCCGCACCGGTTCACGCTCAAGGCGACGGCGAAGATCGACACGGAACTCCTCGCATTTCCGCGAGCCGCGATGCTGGCCCACTTTGCCAGCCATAGCGAGGTGGGCTACGCCGTCGTGAGGAATGTCGCCGCAACGGTCGGTCAGCGCCTCCAGGTGTTCCAGGCGATGTGGTTGCGCGAGATGAAGCGTGTGCTCGAGTTGTCGCACGGCACCGGGAGCACGCTGTGAGGTCGGGCGCGAGATGCGGGCTCGGGCTCGGCGTGGCCTCGCTTCTCGTCGTGCTGACTGGTGACGGGCTGAGTGCGCAGGGCCTGCCGCAGCGGCTGGCCGAGCGGATCGAAGTTCCTCCGCCTCCGTTTTCCGACGGGGTCTTCCCGTGCTCCGCCTGCCACGCGTCGATGAAGGTCAACCGGACGCGTCGCCCGCTTGCCGACATGCACACCGACATCATCCTGACGCACGACGCCGAGCACCGCTGGTGCCTCGACTGCCACGACGCCGAGAACCGCGACGTGCTCCACCTGGCGGGCGGCGAGCGCGTGCCGTTCGACGAGTCGTATCGCCTGTGCGGCCAGTGTCATGGCGAGAAGTATCGCGACTGGCGGGTCGGGGTGCACGGACGCCGGACCGGCGACTGGAACGGGCACAAGGCATACCTGCTCTGCGCCAACTGCCACAACCCGCACCAGCCGCGCTTCAAGGCCCTCGAGCCCAAGCCCGCACCCGTGCGCCCGGGCCGCCCGGGACGGTAGCCAGGAGAGTTGCGATGGATCGACGCGTGATTCCCGCGGCGGCCGTTGCCGCGCGCGAGGACGTTGGACCGGCGAAGCCGTCCCGGGTGTCCCGCCGGGAGTTCGGTTCGTGCGTCGCGGCGGCTGCCGCCGGGTGGCTGATGACCGCGTGCGGTCCGCGGCGCCTGCACGAACTGTCGAAGGACCGCCTTCGCGCGCGCCTCCGGGACCTCGAGCGCGAGTACTCGGAGCGATACGCCGCGCCGGTCACGGTGACCGACACGCCGGCCATGCCGAATGTCCTGTTCGCCTACGCTCTGGACATCTCGCGGTGTGTCGGGTGCCGCCGGTGCGTCTACGCGTGCGTGGACGAGAACAATCAATCCCGCGACCCGCAGGTCCACTGGATCAGGGTGCTCCAGATGGACAAGGACCGCGGTGTGGATTTCACGCACGCCGATCCCTACTATGCGCCCAGGGAGGTGCCCGAGGAGGGCCACTTCTATGTACCGGTCGCCTGCCAGCAGTGTCGCAACGCCCCCTGCACGAAGGTGTGCCCGACGGGCGCCACGTGGACCGAGCCAGACGGGATCGTCGTCATCGACTATGACTGGTGCATCGGGTGCCGCTACTGCATGGCGGCGTGTCCGTACGGCGCGCGCCATTTCAACTGGAGTGAGCCGTCGATTCCCCGGGGACAGCTGAACGCGAAGACTCACGTGCTCGGCAACCGGCCGCGTCCGAAGGGCGTCGTCGAGAAGTGCACGTTCTGCATCCAACGGACGAGAGACGGCCGCTACCCGGCCTGCGTCGAGGCGTGCCCGGTCGGCGCGCGGAAGTTCGGCAACCTGCTCGACCCCGACAGCGAGATTCGGTACATCATCGAGCACAAGCGCGTGCTCGTCCTCAAGGAAGACATCAACACCGTTCCGAAGTTCTTCTACTTCTACGCCACGTGAGGTGCGCGTGAATACGTTCCGCCTCTACTCGCAGTTCGTGACGGGAAGCGTCCGACTCGTCCTTCAGGGCAACCGCGCGTACTGGGCATGGGTCGCGTTTCTCGTGGCGCTCGTCATCTCCGGTGGGATCGCGTACACGGACCAGGTCCGCTCGGGCCTGGTCATCACGTCGATGCGCGACCAGGTCAGTTGGGGCTTCTATATTGGCAACTTCACGTTCCTGGTCGGCGTCGCCGCGGCCGCCGTGGTCCTCGTCATCCCGGCGTACGTGTACGACTGGAAGCCGATTCGGGAGATTGTCGTCTACGGCGAACTGCTCGCCGTCAGCGCGATCATCATGTGCCTGCTGTTCGTGGTCGTGGACATCGGCCGGCCGGACCGCTTCTGGCACATCCTCCCGATCGTCGGGCACCTCAACTTCCCACGGTCGCTCCTCGCATGGGACGTGCTCGTCCTGAATCTCTACTTCCTCGTCAACATCACCGTCGTGACGCACATCCTGTACAGGGCCTTCTCCGGCCGGCACTACAATTCCCGGATCGTCGTACCCCTGGTGCTGTTGTCGATCCCGATGGCGGTGGGCATCCACACGGTGACGGCGTTCCTGTACAACGGGCTGGCCGCGCGACCGTATTGGAACTCGTCAATCCTCGCGCCGCAGTTCCTCGCGTCGGCCTTCTGCGCCGGGCCCGCGATTCTCCTCATCGTCCTGCAGTTGCTCCGACGGTTCACGACGTTCGAGATCCAGGACCAGGCGATCAGCAAGATCGCCGAACTGATGGCGTATGCCATGTTCCTGAATCTGTTCCTGCACGGGGCCGAGGCCTTCAAGGAGTACTACTCGGACACCGAACACCTGCTGTTCACGCGCTACTGGTATTCGGGGCTCGGCGTGCACCGGACGCTCGTGCCGTACGCGTGGTCGGCCGTGACGCTGAACGTGGTGGCGTTCGTGCTCTTCATCATTCCCCGCGCGCGACGACACTGGATCGCACTCAACGTCGGGTGCCTGGCGACTTACGCGGGCTGCTACATCGAGAAAGGGATGGGGCTGATCATCCCGGGGCTGACACCAGATGCCCTGGGCGAGATCTACGAGTACTACCCCTCGATGAACGAGCTGCGCGTGGCCGCCGGCGTATTCGCCCTCGGCTTCCTCATCTTCACGCTCATGCTCAAGGTCGCCGTGCCGATCTCACTCGGCGAATTCCTATCGCAGGACGAGCACGTCGCGCCGGCCCCGGCGGCTCACGCGACCGCGCCCTGAGCAGCCTGGCGTTCCGAGCTGGCCTTTCGGCGCGAGCGGGCGGGCGACGATCCACAGGGTGCCGTGTTTCGCCCGGGTTTCGCGTCGAGCGCTGTGTGGATGCGTTGGCGCCAAGTTCGAGCCGAGGCTGGGAAGAGCGGTCGCTGGCCCTGTCAGCGTTGACCGGCGGAACATCGACGCCCTGTTGTCCGGCTTGACTGGGGCGTGTTGCCGGCCCACATTGGAACGAGCCCCCATTCACGAGGTGCGTCATGGCGATACCGGAGTCAATCCGCAGATTCGTGGAGACCCATGGCATCGGCTTCACGCCCATCCACCACCGGGTGGCCTTCACCGCGCAGGAGGAGGCTGCGGCCACGCACGTTCCCGGCCGCGAATGGGCCAAGACCGTCGTCTGTCTGGCTGACGGCAAACCCGTACTCGCCGTGCTGCCGGCCAACGACCGGGTGGATCTCGCAGCCCTGCGGGCGGCGACCGGCGCGAGGGAGGTGCGCCTGGCCGCCGAACATGAGTTCTCCAGGCTCTATCCTGAGTGCGAGACTGGCGCGATGGCCCCGTTCGGGCCACTCTACGGCCAGCGAGTCTTCGTGGATGAGGAACTGGCACGCGACCGCGTGATCACGTTCCATGCCGGTACGCACGTGGACGCGATGCGCATGACGTACTCGGACTTCGTCGAGCTCGTCCACCCGGTGGCCGTACGGATCGGGCGGCACAGCATCCTGCACTAGCCCGTCCGGCCCGTGTGTCCGGCGTGGAGGCACGGAATCAGCGGTTCACCCCTTGGGCACCGGGATCCGGATCGGGTAGTCCCGGTCGTTCAGCCCCGATGTGCTCCTCAGTTCGAGCACCAGGTATACCTCCAGCTCGGCATCCGCGACACCGGCCGGTGCGAGCTTACGGACCGCACGAAGCAGGAAGTCCTGGGATTCGAGATCCGCCGACTTGATCTCGAACGCCACGGCTCCGCGAGGCACCACGCGACCGGCGAAGCGCTGGTACTTGTCGAGCGCGTTCGTGAGGTACTCGCGCCCGACGACCAAGTGGACACCCCTGGGCGTCCAGCCCATGGCACTCACGTAGAAGGTCTGTACGGAGTCAGCCGTGGGAATCCGGTCGAAGGTCTCGGGAGAGTAGTAACTCTTGAGGCCAATCGCCAACGCCACGTTGTTCCGCTCGCCGCTCACCGTCAGTTCGACAGGCCCCTGCGGCGTCATTGCGTAGATTCCGGACTTCTTCGGATAGGTCGACTCTGCGGTAGCAGGTGCGGTCAGCGAGCCTGACGGCAAGAGCAGGGCGGCGATCAGCAGGACAAGCGTGGGCATGGTGGCACCTCGTTCGGCGCTAGGCTAGCACACAACCTCATCCGTCTCACAACCGACGCGCCTGCCGGCCTCGGGCGCCATCCCGGACGGCTACATCCTCGACGGACACGGATGATGGGCGGGTGGGCGTAGGGGGACGGCGGGAGGGCGAATAGGCGCCCGCTATCCTCGCGGGGGGGCCTGATCGAGGAGTTCGCGTACCTTGGCGCCGAGGTCGTTCGGTTTGAACGGCTTGGCGATGAACGCCGAGCGCTCTACGTACCCACCGTCGCGAGTGGCCTCGCTGTCGGCGTAGCCCGACATGAAGAGGACGGCCACGTCTGGCCACTGCTCCCGCAGACGAACCGCCAACTCCGTTCCGCGCATCTGCGGCATGACGATGTCGGTGAGGAGCAGGTCGATCGACGCGTGGTGGCCCTCAGCGATCGACAACGCTTCACTGCCATCCCCGGCCTCGAGCACTTGGTACCCCCGCGAGCGAAGCACGTGAGCGGCCAACTGGCGGACCTGCGTTTCGTCCTCGGCCACGAGAATCGTCTCCGCCCCCGTCGCCAGCGTCGCGCCGGCGGTGTCGGACTCCGGCGCCGAGTGTACCTTGTCCGTCTTTGGCAGGAACACCTTGAACGCCGTCCCTCGCCCCGGCTCACTGATGGCGCGAATGTGTCCGCCCGCCTGCCGGATGATGCCGTAGCAGGTGGCCAGTCCAAGCCCCGTACCTTTCCCCTGGGGCTTGGTTGTGAAGAACGGTTCGAACACGCGGGCCAGCGTCGCCGGGTCCATGCCCTCGCCCGTATCGGCTATCTCCAGCAGCACGTGCGGGCCAGGCGCGGCTTCCGGCTGTTGCCGGGCCTCTCGTTCGTCGAGCGTCACGTTGGCCGTTCGGATCGTCAAGGTCCCGCCCTTGGGCATGGCATCGCGCGCGTTGATCACCATGTTCAGCACAACCTGCTCCAACTGGCTCGGATCGATCTCCACCCGATCGAGCCCGCTCCCGAGCAGCGTCACGATCTCGATGTCCGCGCCAATCAGGCGTCGGAGCATCCGATCGGTGTGCACGAGCACGCCGTTGACGTCCACGACGCGCGGCTCGACACGCTGCTTGCGGGCGAACGCCAGCAACTGGCGCGTGAGACGTTCCGCCCGTTCCGACGCAATCCGGATCTGCTCGATCTCGGACCTTCGCGGATCCCCCGGCATGAGTTCATTATCGAGGAGCGCGGTGTTACCGATGATGACGGTCAGCAGGTTGTTGAAATCGTGGGCGACGCCGCCGGCCAGGCGTCCGACACTTTCCATCTTCTGCGCCTGCAGCAGTTCCGATTCGAGGCGCCGCTGCTCGGTGACGTCGAGGAACTGCGCGAGCACGCAGGCTCGGCCCGACAGATCGAAGACCTCGAAGTACCCGATGGCGTCCACCGGATCTCCCGAACGCGACCTGCTGTGAATGGGCACTCCATGGAGGTAGCCCTTGGTCGTGAGCTCTCGACGAACGGCGTCGTGGTCGTAGCCGCTCAGCCCTCCGAGCAGTTCCGGCGTCAGCTTGCCGATGATCTCGTCCCTGGAGCGCCCGGACTGGCGGACCAGAGCGGCGTTCACATCGACCACGCGGCTCTCGTCGAGAGTCGTGATCGAAGACGCCAGCGGGCTCGACTGGAACGCTTTGGCGAAGCGCTCTTCGCGCTCGCGGAGCGCGACGGCGTGACGGCGCTGTTTCACGACGAGCACGGTGCCGAGCGTGCCGGCCAGGGCCGCGAGAACAATGAGGGGCACGAAGAAGACGGGTCGCGCGTAGAAGGACGGGGCGATCTGGATGTGCATCTGGGCCGGCTGCGGCGAGATTTCGCCCAGCGCGTTCTTGGCCTGGATCGCAATCACATGGGAACCAGCCGGGAGGTTCGGGATGCTCTGCTCCCGGATGGTGCTCCAGGGTGACCATGGCCCGTCATCCACGCGAAGTCGCGTCGGAACCGCCTCGTTTGGCAACTCGGCCCACCATGAGAATGGTGTCCACCGTACGACCACTCTGTTGCCCTCGATGAGCGGTTCGGACAACTCCACCGTTGGCGGATGTCCGCTGTCGGTGCGAAGGTCGAGGATCGCCGTGCCGCCGCCGCGGGTGCCAATCAGCACGCGGTCGTCTTCCGGCAGCAAGGGCCATGCGCGGGTATTCGACAGGCCGGACCGGTCGTCGAACGACGTCCAGACTCCGTCGCGGAGCATCGACACCCCACCAGTCGCACCCACCCACAACCGGCCATCGCGACCCGCGCACACCTGCCACACATCGGTGTCGATGAGTCCCTCGGCCTTCGGCACATAGCGAACTTGTCCATCGTCGATATAGCCGAGGCCCGGGCCCTGCTGTCCGAACCACACTCTGCCACGGACGTCGATGGCCAACGTGAAGACTCGATCCCTCCGCAACCCTTCGGCCGGTGTCCAATGCTGCCATCGACCATCCATCCAGCGGCTGAGGCCCCCGCTCGTGCCGAACCACCGGGCCCCGTCGGGCCCTTCCTGGAACGCATAGACACGGTCGCTCGGCAGTCCCTGCGCACGCGCCCAGCGCACGACCAGGTTCTCGTCGATCTCGAACGCGCCCGGCCCCTCGTGCGACGTGTAGTTGCCGCGCTGAGCGCCAAATGCCAGACCGAGACACCAGACATGTCCGCGGCGGTCGATCTCGATGGCGTGAATGTGGGCGCGGTCGAGCACCGGGTCGGTCGCGAAGCGATGCCAGCCCTGTCTGTCGAGCCAACGGACGCCCAGGAAGCCATCGCCGCTGCCGATCCACACGCGGTCGTTCCCGTCCACCGCCAGCGCGGTGACCGATTCACGAACGCCTGGAGTCGCCGGCAGAGGCATGAGACGGCCGTCGCGGTCGCGATGCTCGACGCCGCCGTCAGTCGCCAGCCAGTAGGTGCCGTCGCGGCCCTGCACGATGCGGTTGACGCTGTTTCCGACCATTTCCGGAGGATGTCGCCAGGTACGCCAGCGGGGCGAAGAGGCCCGGTAGAAGAAGAGCCCGTGGTCGGTGGCTACCCACAGGTCGCCGTTCGGGAGGTACCCGGCATCCCGGGCATCCCCGAGGCGTCCGGGAACCGGCGGAAACTCCGTCCACGAGGTACCGACACGGAGCGTCATCTGGCCCGTCGTGTGGACCAGCACCGAGTCGCCGTTCGGAAGGCTCGCAATCGCAACGGCCGGACTGGCCAGTGGGCCCTGCGACCGGGTCGGCGTGCGGCCGGGCCGCCAATTCAAGAAACCACGAAGCTCCCCGGGGTGTTGGAGCCATGCCGACGCGTGTCCATTGGGGCCCTCGTGCGCCGCCGTGAGTATGAATGGCGCGCCGACATCCGCCAGGCGAAGCGACCATCGATCGCCGTTGAAGCTCCACAGGCCGGTGGTCGTGCTGGCCCAGACGGCGTGCGGACCTGCCTGCACGAGGCGCTCGATGGTTCCCACCGGGGCTGGGATGGCATACGGGGAGACGCGGGATCCATCCCACTGGTAGAGACGCTGGTTCCCGCCCAGCAGCAGGACGGGTCCGGTTGCCGCGCGCGCTTGCGTCAGAAAGCGCACGTTGCCGCCATCGGCCCAGATGCGCACGGTGCGCAGGCCCCGCGCGTCTCCAGCCACCAGCAAGCCCTCGGTCACGCCGACGACGCCGCCGTGACCATCAGGGGTCAGGGAACTCGGCACCTCGTCCGGGCCGACCGGGACCCTGAGCCATCGGTGGCCGTCATATCTCGAGACGCCTCCGGCCGCCGTTGCCCACAGACCGTCACCGGGCACCTGCACGACCCCGAACGCACGATCGCTCGGCAGCCCTGACGCCACCGTGAAGCGGATCCAGCGCCACTGGTCAGCGAACGGAGAGGAGGGGACAGACGAGACCGGCGACTGGGGTGTGTCGGCCCCGAGCGTCGAGGAAAGGAGAGCTGTTACGACCAGACAGCCCGCGAGCAGGCTCCGGAGAATGACCGTCCTCAACCAGCCCATCGGTTAGGTTATCGGTCCGGTTGGTCGATACCACCACCCATGAGCCGTTTCCATGTCCCGAATCGAGACGTCGGGCGTGGTCGCGATCGTGACGGTGAAGACAGGGCAGACGTCGCGGTCGCGTGGAGCGTGCTTGCGGATCCCTGTCGGTTTCGACGCGGCCGGACTAGGCTGTAATGGACCACCGTCACCGGCTACTCATCTGACAGACGCATGAACGACCGTGAAGCGACACTCCGACGCTGGCTTGCAGAGCACCGCGGCATTCTCGTGAGGATCACTCGCGCCTACGCGACCAGCCCGGGGGATGAGGACGACCTCATGCAGGAGATTCTCATCGCACTGTGGCAGTCATTGCCGTCGTTTCGGGGCGCGTCGAAGGTGTCCACCTGGATCTACCAGGTCGCCCTGCACGTGTCGCTGTCGCGGCGTCGCGCCCACCGCCGCAGGCCGGAGTCGATACCGCTCGACCGGGTGGCCGAGCCGTCGAGGGATGGCGAGGCCGAGGCACACGGACGCATGCGGTGGACGGCGGTGCTCGCGGCACTCCGGCGGCTTGCGCCCGTGGACCGCGCACTGCTCGTCCTGGCGCTCGAGGGCGCCAGCCAGCAGGACATCGCGGACGTGCTCGGCATCTCAGCCAATGCCGCGGGTGTCAAGCTGCACCGCGCGCGCCGCAGGCTCGCCGAGATTCTGGAGGCGTGACATGGACTTCAATGGCATCCAGGACGCGTGGTCGCACCAGCCAGATCCCGGGGCGGCTCGCACCGACGACGAGTTGATTCACCTGGTCGTGTCGCGCGATCGGTCGCTCCGGCGTCGAGTCAAGGTCCGCGACTTCATCGAGTTGGGCACGGCGGTCACCATGGCGGCCGGGTTCGTCTGGGTGGCCACACAAGCCGCCGTCCGCTGGCCGTGGATCGCCGCCGCCGTCGTGACGCTCGCGGTGGGTGGTGTCTTCGTCAGAGAGCGACTGCGGCGCCCGCCACCCGCCCAGCAGGCGACAGAGCTGCGCGCCAGCCTGCAACAGGCGTTGGGGGAGGTCGATCACCAGGTCCGGCTCCTCGGTTCGGTATTCTGGTGGTACCTCCTGCCCCTCGGTGCCGTGGTGGTTCTCATCGTTGTCGGTACGTGGCTCGGCGCGCGCGCCGAGATGGACGCGGCGGTCTGGGCCAGGGCGCGCTGGTTGTTCATGCTGTCGTTCGCCGCCGTGCTCCTTGTTACCGGTGGCCTGTATTGGTTGGTCTGGTGGGGGAACATGCGAGTGGTGCGGCGCCACCTCCTCCCGCAACGTGATGAGATCGTCGAGTCGCTCCGCCAACTGTCCGTGGACGAGGAGGAGGGGTGTCAATGAACAGTGCGAGGCTTCGAGTGTTCGGGCTTCCGTTGGCGGTCGTGGCGGCGACCGTGGCCGTGACGGTCGGTTCGTCCCGTGCCGAGGAACAATCGATCGCGTCACGCCTCGAGACGATCCGGGCGGCGGCGAACGTTCCTGCGGTGGGCGGTGCGGTGTTCCGTTCGGCCGGGGCGCCCGAGTTGGCGGTAGTGGGCGTACGTCGCATTGGGAATCCGGTAACCGTCACCGCCGGGGACCTGTGGCACATCGGCTCGCTCACCAAGTCGTTCACATCCGCGCTCGTCGCGACGTTCGTGGAGCGGGGTCAGCTCTCGTGGACCGCAACACTCGGCGACCTGCTGGGCGCAGAACGGGCCCGCAAGTTCGCTCCGGTCACGCTGACACAGCTTCTGAGCCACCGTGCGGGGCTGCCAGCCAACGTGCCGCCGCTCATCACGGCGGTCTTCGCTCAGTCCTCCATGCCCGTGACCGAGCAACGCCAACACCTGCTCGACGCGATGATGAGCAGCGAACCAGCGTCTGCGCCGGGCGAGACCTTCAGGTATTCGAACGTCGGCTACATCGTGGCGGGCGCAATGCTCGAGGCGCGGACCGGGCGATCCTGGGAGGACATGCTTCGGAGCGAGGTGCTCGCGCCGCTGTCGCTCACCAGCGCGGGATTCGGTCCGCCGGGCGTGTCGGACGTCGTGTCGCAGCCGCGCGGCCATCGCAACCAGCCGGGCACCGGCCTCGTATCGGTCGAGCCAGGGCCGGCCGCCGACAACCCGCCGTTCCTCGGCCCGGCCGGCACGCTGCACATGAGCATCGCGGACCTCGCGCGCTGGGGGCAGGCCCACCTCAGGGGCGAACGTGGCCAGGACGGGTTTCTCCGCGCTGCGACGTTCCGCCACCTGCACCAGCCGCCGCGACCGGAGGCCGACTACGCACTGGGCTGGGTCGTGCGCACCGACGGCGCACGGCGCATCCTCTGGCACAACGGGTCGAACACGATGTGGTACGCGGTCGTCGTCTTCGAAGCGGACGCGGATCGCGGCGTCGTGCTCGCGACCAACGGGGGAATCGGCGCGGCGCGGGCGATCGACGCCGCGGCCATGCAGTTGCTGGCGGAGTCAGCTGGCGCGTTCCGGTGACCGGCCAGCCGGTCGGGCACGCGTGCGATCATCCGCGCCCCCAGAACGCCCGTTCCGTCTCGACGCAGAGGATCGAAGCCCTCCTCAGGTCAGGAACCAGCCGGCAAGGAGAAGGACCGAGACGACCGCAATCAGCACGAGGGCGGTTCTCGGGAGGGAGTACCGTCGTGCGTCCTTCGGTTCCTCGACCTGAGCGGCACGGTCCGAATCCGGCGTCTCGCCCACGTCGTCTGCGTCGGAGATGGGTGGGTGAACGAGCGCGGGGATTGCGGAGGCTGGCTCCGTTTCATCCGGGTCAGCCGTTCCAATGGGTGCAATGAGCCGATAGCCTCGTTTCGGAATTGTCTCGATCACTTGAGGGTTCCGGGCGTTGTCGCCGAGGACCTGGCGCAGCTCGGCGATGCAGCGTGCGAGCGCCGACTCGTTGACGAAGTGGTCGTTCCAGACGGTGTCGAGCACTTCTCGTTTCATCACCGTGCGACCGTGGCGCGATGCCAGGCACAGGAGCACGTCCATCAACTGCGGCCGGAGGCGGACGACTTCCTCCCCCTTGGACACGCGACCGAGCGTCGGCTGCACCAGCCAGTCACCGATTCGTAAGTCGTCGGACCCCATCAGTGACGGCGTGGCTCGGCGGACCGTGAGCATTCTCGGACCTCGCGGAGCGGTCTGGCGGTCGAAGGGCATCGCATCCATGCAATATCCTCTCTCGTTCCTCTGAGTCGCGTTCATCTGTCGCCGTTGAACACATAGACGACACGACAGCCACTTTGGGTCCTACAAAACCCCTTCGATTTGACTACAAGTCAATCCGTTTGGTTGCCTCACCCCCGCGAACCGGGCGATGCGGTCGACCACCCCTGTCCGCGCGTCGAAGCAGCCGTTCGGAACCGCACACCGAGTGTCCCGAATCGGACGGGTATCCGGAAGAAATCTGCACATTTACCGGAATCAACCGTGACAACTCCTGCCGCCGTCCTCCGTCCATCCATTCAAGGAGGCGCACCGTGCACAAGATGCTCACGGTCGCGGTGGTGGTGTTGACGGCGATGGTCGTGGCGGAGGGGAGCGAGGCGACCCCCCCGCCCGCGCCGCCGGGTCATCTTCGATGCCTGTCAAACGCGAGCCGCGACCTCGCCATCCGTGCTGCCGAACGCTCGCCGGTCGTTCGGCGGCTCATCGAGGACATCGAGCGCAGCGACGTCGTGGTCTACCTCGAAATCCTGGCCGCACCCCAGACGCACCAGTTTCGCGCGTCGATGAGATTCGTGGCGTGGACAGGAGGAATTCGATACCTGCTGGTGCAGATCGATGGCTTCGGCATCAACGGGACGGACCAGGTCGCACTGCTCGGTCACGAGTTGTGCCACGCGCTCGAGGTGGCGGCCGACCTGAAGGTTCGGGACCCGGCCAGCTTCCAGAAGTTCTATCAGCGCATCGGGACAGGGTGGGGAAGCTGCAACTTCGAGACGGCCAACGCGCGCGCGACCGAGCGGCGGGTCAGGGACGAACTGGCGCAGGAGCATCTCTCCTGACACCCCGCTGCCGCGCGAGATCCGCTCCCGCGGCGCCCACCGTCCCGATCCAGGCATACCGTGTAGGATAGGACGTATATCGATCCGTTGCCGGCGCCGAGCCACGGGTCACGGGAGTCCCTGACACGATGACGACCTATATCGGCCTTCTCCGCGGCGTCAATCTCGCCGGCCACAAGAAGGTGGCGATGTCGGACCTTCGAACGCTTCTGGCGGCGCTCGGTTTCGAGGAGCCGCGGACGCTGCTGCAAAGCGGCAACATGGTGTTCCGGGGTGCAACGCGGCCGGCTGCCGATCTGGAGCGGCTCCTCGAGGTGGAAACCGAGAGGCGCCTGGGAGTGAGGACCGAGTACCACGTGCGGACCAGCGTCGAATGGCAAGAGGTTGTCGCACGAAATCCGTTCACCAGCCAAGCGTCGCGCGATCCAGCGCACCTGCTGGTGCTGTGCCTCAAGCAGGCTCCTCCGGCGGGCGCTGGCGGGGCGCTGCAGGCGATCGTCACGGGTCCCGAGCGCGTACACGTGGACGGACGCCACGCCTACATCGTCTATCCGGATGGCGTTGGCGGGTCCAGGCTGACGACGGCGATGCTCGATCGGGCACTCGGTCGGGGGACGGGCCGGAACTGGAACACGGTGCTGAAGCTGGCCTTACTGGCCCCCGGACGGGAGTAGGGGGGCGGTGATGGATCCGGTTCTGTACTCGGAGCCCGCCGCGGTCTTCATCAACTGGAACGCATCCGCCTGGTGCCCGTCCGCCGTAAAGCTCTGATAGGTGAGCCGATCTCCTTCGACGGCGATGACCTGATACAACTGCACGTTCGAGATGATCGTGGCGAGCAGCTTCTCATGCACGGTCGCCGTCTCGTACATCTTCGACCCGGCCACCGAGATGGTGTAGATCGTGCCCGGTTCGTCGGAGCGAACCACCCGCCCGCCATTCACCTTGTGCGTCCGCGCGTAGGCGTGATCGTGGCCCTGGAGTACGAGGTCCACGTGGTACCGGTCGTAGAGGCCGCCGAGCGCCGCACGCATCTCGGGATAGTCGCGGCCCTTCGCGATCGAGTAGAGCGGCTGGTGCTGCACGACGATCGTCCAGCGATTCGGGTTGTGGGCGAGCAGGGTGTCCAGCCACGCGAGGATGGTCTGCTGCACGTTGGCCCGCGCGGTTTCGACGTACGCGTCATTTGCAAACGGATTCGCATCGACCGCGATGAACCGCACGCCCTGATAGTCGAGCGAGTAGTTCTGGCCTTCGAGACCGGGCAGCTTCGGACCGTTGGCGGGCAGCGCGAAGTGCGCGCGCCAGACGGCCGGCACTTCCATCGCCTTGCTCGCGTCGGACGACGAGGGCGCGCGATGCTCGTCGTGGTTCCCTGGAGCGGGCAGGCTCGGTACCGTCGCGGCGATGAATCCGAAACCTGCGACCCATTGTCCCAGCAACCGGTCGTCGTACCCTTCGCCGACCAGGTCCCCGGCGTGCACGAGCAGGCGCGCATCGGGCGCGGACGCATAGGCGGCTCGCACCGTGCGCGGCCACGTGTCGTTCAGGCCGTTCTGGGCATCGCCGAGGTAGATGAACCGGAACGGCGCCGGGTTCCGGCTGGCCGTGACGAACGCAAACCACTCGCTCCACGTCTTGCCGTCGCCGACGCGGTAGACGTAGCGAGTGGCCGGTTTCAGCCCTTCGAACTGGGCGAGGTAGTGGAACACGGTCCCGCCGCCAGGGAGTTCCACTCTCGTTGCTCGCGCGGCGACCGTGGTCGCGCTCTTCTCGATGGCAGGTCCCGGAGGGGCGTTGGCGATCTGCGCACGCGGATCGGCGACAGAATCAACCGTGCGCCACGTGACCGCCTGACTCGTCGCCGGGTCGGCCGACCAGCCGAGGACGATGCGAGACGGTGTGGCGGGCTGGGGTTGCTGAGCCAGGAACGGGATCGATGACGCCACGAGGAGCAGAGCCGCCAACCCGAGAACGAGCGACCGTCGCTGAAGTCGGAGCATGGTGGAGAATTCTACCTTGAGACTCCCCTGCCGTGGGCAGCTGACCCGCGTGTCCGTCGAGAGCGTCGCCGCGGGAGCCCATCACACCGCGGGGCCGCGAACTCGTGGTCCGCGACGCCCGGGTGCATCGAATCTGCCAGCTGCGCAGCAATTCGATGCATCGACGGAGCCCTGTCGCCACAGGCGGTAAGAACGCGTGAGGTCAACTGCATTGTCGAGGTTGGACCTTGTCTTGCACGTCGACACGGCGTGGGTCGTCTTCCACAAGTTGTCACCGAGTTCCCGCAGCAGGCGTCGCGGCCTGTTGTGTGGGCATTTCGTTATCGCAGTCCCGGGGAAGCCCCCGAAGGAGCGTTTGCATGCGGACAGCATCGAGCAGTCCGGTTCCGCGTCGCGTTTGGCGCGTCGCGTCCGTCGCCGTCGCGCTCGTCATGGCAGTTGTGGCGTTTGGCGCGCCGGCGTACGCGCAGCACATGGCCCGCGTGAAGATCGACTTTGCGTTCGTTGCGGCAGGCAAGGACATGCCGGCCGGCGAGTACGAGATTAGCTACGCTGACGGCCGGATCGTACTGCAGCCTCAGGACCGGAGCGTGAGCACGGTCATGATGTCGGTGATCACCCGGCTCGGCCGTCACGACACGGACACCGACCCCGAGTTGATCTTCGACAAGGTCGGCGGCAAGGTCTGTTTGTCCGAATTCTGGCTCGCCAATGACGACGGGTATCTCGTGCTGAACACGCCTACGGACCACGAGCACCGCGTGCTCGGCGGTTCGAGGCCACACAAATAGGCCTGGCGTCTCTGCCAGGGCGTTCAGGCCAGCACCTCCAGCCTTGCACCTTCGGCACCCTCGAGCACCTTCACCAGCTACGTCGTCTGACCTCTCCCCGTACAAAGAACCGGCCGGACGCCTGGCGGCATCCGGCCGGAAGCCGGGGGAGCCACGGGTACGCGCTGCTAGAGCTTGATCTTCGCGAGGGCAGCCATTTCGAGCTTCACGACGCTGTCGGGCAGCGGCGCGTAGCCAAGGTCCGTCGCCATTCTCTGGCCATCGGTCAGCGCCCACTTCATGAACTCGACCATCGTCCTGGCCGCCTGCTTGTCCTTCGGGTTCTCGTAGAAGAGCAGCCAGGTGAACGACGCGATCGGGTAGGATGCGTCGCCGGGAGCGTTGGTAATCGAGACGCGGAAGTCCGGGGGCATTGCGCTCGCCGCCGAGGCGGCGGCCGCCGTGACGCCGTCTATCGACGCGCGAACGAACTTGCCGGACATGTTCTGCACCATGCCGTACGAGATCTTGTTCTGCAGCGCGTAAATCAACTCGACGTAGCCGATCGCTCCGGGCGTCTGCTTCACGAGACCCGCCACGCCTTCGTTCCCCTTGCCGCCGAGGCCCACCGGCCAGTTCAGCGCGGTGGAGATGCCCACCCTCTTCTTCCACTCAGCCGACGTCTTGCCGAGGAAGTCCGCGAAGATATAAGTGGTCCCGGAGCCGTCCGACCGATGCACCACGGTGATGTCGGCGGCGGGGAGGTTGATACCGCCATTCAGCCTGGCGATCGCCGGGTCGTTCCACTTCGTGATCTTGCCGAGGAAGATGTCAGCGAGCACCGTGCCGGTGAATCTGAGCTCCGCGCTCACGCCTTCGATGTTGTAGACCGGCACCACCGCGCCGAGCACGGTCGGGAGGTGCAGGATGTTGCCGGGCGCCGCGAGCTGCTGTTCCTTGGTCATCGGGCCGTCGGTCGCGCCGAAGAACACCGTCTGCGCCGCGAGCTGGCGGATGCCGCCGCCCGAGCCGATTGACTGGTAGTTGATCTGCACCTTCGGGTTCTTCTTGTTGTACTCGCTGAACCACTTGGCGTAGATCGGGAACGGGAAGCTGGCGCCCGCGCCACTGATCGTCTGTGCCTGGCCCAGCACCACGGTGCCGAGCACAGCCGCCGCAAGAACGGCCGCCAATGCCGTCGTCGACCGGAATCCGCGAATCGCGCTGAATACTGCCTTCATTACGTATCCTCCAAGAATCGGCGGGCACGCCCTCTGTCCCTAGAACGTCACCAGCATGTGCACGAAGACCTTCTGCTGCGTCGGCTTGGCCGGCGTGTACTGCTCGGAGGTCACGTTCTCGACGTCGAACAGGAGGGCCGAGGACACGCTGCCTTGCTTCGGGAACCAGTAGGCGATGCCGCCGATCGTCCGCTTGTTGATGCCGGTGCCGGCGATCGTGCTGCCGCCCACCGTCGTCACCTCGTTGTTCGGTTCCATGTGGTCGTAGCGCAGCAACGCCTCCAAGGACGATCCGTTCGGCCACACCATCTTGGGCGTTGCCCATACCGACCAGCCCTTGCCGTGCAGGTCCGTCGACTTCACCTTGGCCGACGACTGGTCCTTCGTATCGAGGTAGTCGAAGCCGATGTTCAGGTACTTGTGCTCGAAGGTGGTATTGAAGATGGCGCGCTTGCGTTCGGCGTTCTGTTGGACGTTGTCCGCCGTGTAGAAACCCTGGAGGCGCCAACCCTTCATGATCGGGTGACGGGGCATCGGGCGGAAGCCGACGCGAACCTGGAACGACTTCTGGTCGTTGGCTTCGGCCTTGGAGTACCCCTCGCCGTTGTAGAAGCCGACGTGGACGTCGCCGTAGTTGTTGGGGAACGTCGTCCGGAAGGAGACGCCGGCGTCGGCCGACGACATGTAGCCCTCGCGCTCCGGGAACACCGTGCCCTGGAAGCGGTAGCGGTAGATGCTCTCGATGCTATCGATGAACGGCGTCTGCTGGATGCCGAGGCGCACGAACGATCCCTTCGGGAGCCAGTCGTCCAGGTTGAACTGAGCGTAGGCATACTTGAGCCGGAACGTCATGCTCCCGGCGAGCGAGCTGCCCGTGCCGCTTTCGCGCGTGACGTCCGGCGTGATGCGGAACGCCACGATGTGCGAGATGTTGCCCGTGACGTTGATGTAGCTCCGCGCGACGTTGAACGAGTTCGGGTTGATGTCGTTGCCATCGGCGTCCTTGCCGAGCGGCTTCTGCTGATAGGTGTAGTCGGCGAAGATCACCGCGCCGATCTTGATGCTCGGGGTGTCGTCGGGCGGGGTGTAGCCCGCAGCCGGTGTCACCTGGGCGCCAGCAGGCCGCGCGGAGCACAACACGAAGGCAGCAACGGCGGAGAGCGCGAACCATGCGCGCCATGAACGATTCGACGTAACGTGTGCGGTCGTCAACTGAGGCTCCTTTCAGCCACATGAAGCTCGGACTGAGGATACGAACCCCAGGTGTCGGGGAGTTGTCGGCCAGGTTACGGAACGGTTAAATCGTGAGTTCGACCCTAGGGTTCCAGACTCAGGAACGCACCGATCTGACGGCGGAGTTCCTCCTGGATGCGATCGATCGGCTGGCGAGCGTCGAGGGTCCGGAACGCGAACTCATCGACCATCGAGTTGTACTCGCGCAAGAGCTTTGCCTGGTAGGTTCGGAAGCTGTCGTAGATGTCGTCGCCGAGCTTCAGGTCCATCCCGGATTCCCAGAAGTCCATCCCGCCAGACTCGAGCACGCGGCGGATCAGTGTATCCGCGTCGATCTTGAGGTAGAAGACCAGGTGGGGCGCAATGCTGAAACCGTACAGGTTCCGCAGCCACCCTCGATCCACGCCCCGAACACGCGCGCGGGCCAGCGCGGTGAAGATGTACCGGTCCGCCAGCACGATGAAGCCTGCCTTGAGCGCCGGAATGATCTCCTTTTCCAGCCGGTCGGCGAAGTCGGTTGCATAGAGCAGGACGAACGTCAGCTTGTTCAGCGTGTTGCTCGCCTTGGCCAGGTCGATCGTCGGCTGCATCAGCGTGGAGCGCGTCCAGCCGGTTTCGACGACGCCGTAGCCCTGGACTTCCAGCCATTCGCGGAGGAGACGAATCTGCGTCGATCGTCCGACGCCGTCAGTCCCCTCGATGGCGATGATCTTTCCCGGATAGTCCTCGAGCCCGACGTACGGCAATCCCGATCCGTAGAAGTGACCCGGTTGAACGACCTGTTCCCGCAGCCCGCCGGCGTCCTGTTCGTCAGCCATTGCCTCGCTCCAACTCGCGTGCGATCAACCGTCGCACCTTGCGCTGCTGATCCGGAATGCCGCCGGTGGCGTCGATCACCTGCAGACCGAACTCGTCCACCAGCCGGTCGTACTCTTCGAGCACGCGTCCCTGGAACAGCCGGAAGCTCTCGTTGACGTCCGCGCTCCAGCCCATGTCCATTCCGGCTTCGTAGAACTTCAGCTTCACGCGTCGTGCGAGCAGCCGGTCGAGCGAGACCTCGATCGGCACGCGGAAATAGAGCGTGATGTCCGGTCGGACGGCGAAGCCGTACAGATCGCGCACCCACTGCCGGTCCACGCCGCGCGCGACGTCCCGCGCGAACGCCGTGAACGCATAGCGGTCGGCAAGGACGATCATGCCGGCCTTGAGCGGCGGGATGATCTTGTACATCAGCCGGTCTGCGAAGTCGGTGGCATGCAGGAGGCTGAACGTCGTGGGCGTCAGGAGGTTCTTCTTCTTGCCGGCCTTGGTCGCCGTCTTCACGAGCGTGGACGAGTTCCACTCGGTGACGACGACACGACGGCCAGCCGATGCCAGCCACTTGGTGAGCAGGCCGAGCTGCGTCGTCTTACCCGAGCCGTCGATTCCTTCGACGACGATCAGCCGTCCCGGGTACTGGTGCGGGGTCGTCAGTATGTTCAGCATCGGAGGTCGACTCGATCAAGAGAGGCTTTCCAAGCAGTCGTTCCAGCGGGGCGACCTGTCGAAGGGCCGCCCATCGTTCCAGTTCGATGGGGCCGTGGGCGCGCAACACGAGCCGGTATCGCTCGCCGGCCGGCTGCAGCTCGACCTGGTCGATTACCTGGCCGTGGCTCCGGTCCAGGCACTCGGCCATGCGCAGCAGCGCGGCGCCGACCCGCACGGCCCGTCGCGCGGGCGGCGCCAGTGACGCCAGCGCGCTCTGCGACTTCCGTGGCCGGCCTCGACGATGATAACGCGCCATCAGCGCAATGGCTTCGATCTCGTCCGGCTCGAACCCGCGCAGCCCACCGTTTCGAATCAGATAGTAGGAGTGCTTATGGTGGCCAAGGTAGGCGATGTGCCCGCCGATGTCGTGCAGAAGCGCGGCGAAGTCGAGCCATTGTCGCGCACGATCGTTCAGTTGGTGGATGCCGCGGGTCTGGTCGAAGAGCGACAGCGCGAGGCGTGCCACCTGCTCGGCATGTTCGGGATACCAGCGGCAGCGCTCGCCGAGCTCGATCACGCTGCGGCGGCGGATGTCGGGGTACCGGTCGATGCTCGCGATCCGTTTCCGGTTCTTGCCGATGTAGTCGAGAATGAGCCCCTCGCGCAGCGCGAGATCGCAGAGGGTGATGTCCTTCGCGCCGAGCATGCGCACGGTCGTGTCGAGCAGGATGGCGCCGGCGACGACCAGATCGGCACGCCGGGCGTCGAGGCCGGGCAGCCGAAGCCGGTGCTGCATGTCGAGGGCGACGATCGACTTGCGGGCTCGATGCAGTTCCTTGGCCGAGATGCGGCGGTGATGGATCGAATCGCCGTCGAAGAGACGCCGGCTGAGCGCGACCTCTCCCAGGCTCAGGCTCGTGCCGGACGTCGCGATCACCCGGTCGAACCCGGCGTTTCTCAACTGGTCGGCGAACCCCTCCACCTGGCTCCGGACGTGCTTGAT
Source organism: Vicinamibacterales bacterium (assembly GCA_036504215.1). Lineage (NCBI taxonomy): Bacteria > Pseudomonadati > Acidobacteriota > Vicinamibacteria > Vicinamibacterales > Vicinamibacterales bacterium. The sequence goes on from DASXVO010000002.1 coordinate 68,886, forward strand.
CAGGCGGCGCTCGTCGCGGTTCGACAGGGGGTCGCTCGTGACGAACCGGTCGGTCAACCGGATCACGCCGAGCGAGAAACTCCGGGCAAGGTGCGTTTCCGCGGCGGTGCCGAGCGTGACCTCCATCGACCCGCCGCCGATGTCGACGACGACGGTCGTGCCGCTGCTGGCATTCACCCCGTAGACGGCCGCCATGTGGATGAGCCGGGCTTCTTCGATGCCAGAGATCACGCGTGGCCGGATCCCGGTGCGTTCGGCGACCGTCGCCAGGAACTCGCCACCGTTCTTCGACTCGCGCACGGCACTGGTCGCCGCCGCGATGATCTCGTCCACCTGGCGGGAATCGGCCAGTTGCTTGAACCGGCCGAGCGTGTCGAGCGCCGCCGTCATGGCGCCAGCCGACAGCGCACGACCGCCGAGGCCGCCCGCGCCCAGGCGCACCATCTCCTTCTCGCGGTCCACGATCTCGAACGAGAAATCGGGACGGACCTGCACCACGATCATGTGGATGGAGTTCGTACCGATGTCGATGGCCGCCAGGCGCATACGGACTATAATCTTATCGATCTCGCACCGGCAGGACGCAGAAATCTGACTGAGCCATGCGAGCGGGACAACGACCATGCGCTCCCCGGCGGTGCACCGCGCCCTTGCGCGGCGGCTGCTCGTTCTCGATCGCGACCTGCCCGCGGCGCTCCAGTTCGACGCGGAAGCGCTCCACCGGACCCGTGTCGCGTCTCGTCGCCTCCGCGAGGTGCTGCCGGCGTTGCCGTCGGATGGACGCAACTCAGGGAACGGGTACGAGCGGGACCGGCGGCAGGTCCGCGCCCGCGTCCGGCGTTTGACGCGCGCGCTTGGCGGCGTTCGCGAGCTGGATGTGGCGCTCGCCCTGCTCGAGGAGTACGCGGGGCGCGAACCCGCGCTCGCCTGCCTGCGGGGCACCGCGCGCCTGGCCATCGAGCAGGAGCGTGACCGGCGTCGCGGTGACATGGTGCGGCGACTCGAGGCAATCGACGCAGGGAAGCTGTTGGACCAGCTATCCAGGCTCGCACGCCAGGCAACCGACGAGAGTCGGGCCGAGCGGACCGACAGGCTTCGCCGCCGGGTGCGGCGACGCGCGCGACGTCTGCTGGCCGCGGTGGACGAAGCGGGGGCGCTCTATGCGTTCGACCGGCTTCACCTCGTGCGAATTGCTGCCAAGAAGCTGCGGTACGCGCTCGAACTGGTGCAGGAGGTCGGCGGTGTGCGCACGCTGCGGTTCGTCAAGCGCCTGAAGCAGGTGCAGGATCTGCTCGGCCGCCTGCACGACCTGGAAGTTCTCGCGGGCCAGATTCGGCGTCTGGCCACCGGGGCAGCGGCAGATGGGGAGTCGGGGGCGGATCATCTCCTGGAACTGATCACGCGCGAGACCCGCGAACTGCACGGGGCGTATCTCTCGGATGTCGGTCGAATTGTCGGTGTCGCCGAGGCCTCCATCCACGATCTCGATCGACGACTCCATGCCGCGCCGCCGCGCCCGCTGGCCGGCTGACGGGAGCTGCCATGTCCGACCGCTACAGCCTCTATCTGGTCCGTCACGCGGTGGCCGATGAGCGCGGAGACGATTGGCCCGACGACGCCAAGCGGCCGCTGACGAGCCGCGGAATCGAGAGATTTCGGAGGGTCGTGCGCGGCCTCGCAGCGCTGGACGTCCGGCTGGACGTGATTCTCACCAGCCCGCTCGTCCGGGCCCGGCAGACCGCCGACATCCTGGCTCAGTACCTTCCGGGCCGTCCCGCCGTCATCGAAACCACCGCGCTCGCTCCCGTGGCGGTGTTCCAGGATCTGGCGGGCGAACTGCAGAAGCAGACGCGGCATCGTGCCATCGCGTTGGTCGGCCACGAGCCCCATCTGGGCGGGACCGCCGCGCACCTGATCGGCTACAAGGGCATCCTCGAGTTCAAGAAGGGCAGCGTCTGCCGCATCGACGTGGACGCGCTGCCGCCTACTTCCCGGGGCCAACTTCGCTGGATGGCGCCGCCGAAGCTGCTCGGCAGCATCCACGGCTGAGCTGGTCGAGTTACCCCTGCCTCCAGCCCATATACACAAGATATTGTGCCCGACCGTTTCGACCCCACAGGGTTTATACTTCTGGCAGGCGTGCCAAGGTCGCAGGGGCATCGTCTCCGCTTGCCCTTGCGCGGATCTCACCCGGCCCAGGGAGAGGCATCGGCATGGACAATGGCAGTGGCTCGCGGCCCCGCGTGTACCTTCCCGACACCAACGTTCTCATCAACGACCCGGACTCACTGAGCAAGCTCTCGCGCGGTAACACGGTGGTGGTGCCCTACCCGGTCGTGCGCGAACTCGACCAACTGAAGGAGAGTCTGAACGGCGTTGGAGTGGCGGCGCGTCGCGTCGCGCGCCTGTTGGATGGGTACCAGGAAGGGAGCGCCATCGGGCTCCTGTCACAAGGTATTCCGATGCCCGAGGGGGGGTGCCTCGTCTTCGACGACAACGCGGCGCCGCACGCGGATTCGTGGGACGGATTCGACGGCCACAACAACGACGACCGGATCATCCTGATCGCCCGCAAATGGACGCGGCAGCGTCCCGATGCGCGGGTGAGCCTGGTGACCCGGGACGTGGCCATGCGCGTGAAGGCCCGCCCGCTCGGCGTGCTCGCCGAGGACTATCGCGACGACAAGAAGATTTCGTCGGTGGACGAACTGTATCCCGGCGCGGCGACGATTACGATCCCGGACGGGTATCACGGCCTGCTCACCGACCTGCACCGCGAAGCACGCCTCGAGGCGGGTCGCGTGCTCGACCGCGCGCTCGACGCCCAGCCGATGCCGCTGCTGGCGAACGCGTGCTGCACGATTGTGACCGAGTCGAGCGGGAAGGTCGTCCACGCGATCTACAAGGCCGGGCCGCCGGCGTATTTTCGGTTGGTGCGAAAGCCGGACTCGGACCGGGGCGTGACGCCAATGAACGCCGAGCAACAGTTTGCGCTGGCGCTCCTGACCGATCCCGAGGTGCCGCTGGTCACGCTGGTGGGCCAGGCAGGGTCTGGCAAGACGCTGATGGCGCTGCTCGCCGGCTACCTGCAACTGCGTGAGGGGTACGGCCGGCTGTTGATCTACCGACCGAACATCGAAATCGGCCAGTCACTCGGGTTCTTGCCGGGGTCGCTCGAGGAGAAATTCGCCCCCTGGACGCGTCCCGTGTTCGACAATCTCGAGCTGGTGCTGCGAGGACAGTCGCGGACGGGCATGGCGGCCGGTTTCGATGAGCGGACGAAAGGGAAGGGTGGCGAGGTCAAGGAGAGGAGAGAGGAAGGCGGACGGCACCATCTCGACCTCCAGGACCTGCTCGCCCGCGAGGTCGTGCAGATTGCGCCGATCTCGTACCTGCGCGGACGCAGCATCCACGATGCCTTCATCATCGCGGACGAGGCGCAGAACATGAACCATCATGAGGTGAAGACGCTGCTGACGCGGTCGGGTCAGGGCACGAAGATCGTCTTCACCGGTGACCCGGACCAGGTAGACCTGCCCGATTCCAGCTCGATCACCAACGGCCTGATCCACCTGGTCGAGCGCTTCAAGGGGCAGGACGAATTCGGCCACCTGACGATGACGACGACCGTGCGTTCGCGCCTGGCGGCGCTCGCCGCCAACCTGCTGTAGCGGGACGCGGGTTCGACACAGGGCCTGCAAAGTTCGTCAAGACGAGCCGTTCGACGTTCTGCGTGCTCTCTGTGAGCCCCTGCGCCGTTGGCGGCGGCGCTCACCGTTCCGGGTCTGTGCGCACCGTGCGGATGCCACACACCGTGCCGGTCTCGCTCTCGCCCTCGGGGAAGTCCGTCTCCATCTTCAGGCTGACGCCGGCGGTCGTCCACCGGGCGGTCGATCACGGCGTGGTGCTGGAACTTGTCGGACAGGACCAGCCCGCGGCGGTCGTGCGTGTCCCCTTGGTCAGGGACGACGGTCAGACGAGGACGAGCGCAAGTCCGGCCACACCAGCGACGAGCCACGCCGTCGTGACGAGACCGGCAAGCGGCATCAGCACCACACTGGCGACGAGTGCCGCGAGGCACCCGCCGGCGAGGTCCGCGGCGTACAAGCCCCCGACGGGAATATCTCCCGGAGAGACTGTCCCCGCAGGGTTCCCCGCGGGTGGCGCCAATAGGACACCTCTCCCGGCGCCATCGTTCACGAAGCAGTACCTGGTCGCGCTCGCGAATACCAACGACGCAGCCGTCCCCGCGAGCAGCAGGAGCAGGGCCGTCGTCAGTAAGCTGACCTCGATGCCGCCCGCCACCAGCCACGCCATCAGCAGTCCGGTCGCGGCGAGCGCGCCAAGTCCGGCGAGGGCCAGCCGCCTGCCTGCCGATGCCTGCCGTTCCGCCCGCCACCGGCCCGCGGCCCACGCGCCCGCGCTCAGGCCGACCATGAAGGCCATCACCAGGAAACCGAGGTCTTCGAACAACGCGCCGCGCCGTGCCTGGTAGTCGAAGATGCCCACGGTCTCGAGCAGCATGCCCGCGAATCCGGCGACGAAGGCCAACGCGTAGGGCCGGGCGCGACCGACGACACGCACAGCCAGCGTGACGCCCAGCACCACCGCGACGATGACGAACTGCACCATGGGCGGCCACCGATCGGGCGACGACCACGTCGTGAGGTCGAGGCGGGTCAGGCTGGGGAAGAACTGCGTGAGCCACAGCACCGCCGTGTATTGATAGCACACCGGTCGGACGTCACTGTTGGCGCGTGCGGGTACCTGTTCGAGTCGGGCGGCGAGGTCTGCCCGGCGGTCGTTCTCGTAGACATACCGGAGGTACGCGGGCGTGATGAGCCTCGTGCCCAAGTGGCGACTGGCCAGCCGGGCGACCAGCACCTCGACGTCGGACGGCAGTGTCGCGCGGGATGCCACGACGATCGCTCCCGAGGCCGGCAGCACGTCCACCGTCGCGAACGCCGGGCGTATGGCGCGCACCACGCTTGCCGTTCTGAGGAGCGCTTGCCGCGTGACGAGGTTCTCGGAAAGTGGCAGGCGCAGCGCGAGCACGCCATCTGGCGCGAGCCGCCGTCGGCAGGCCCGGAAGAACTCCTCTGTGAAGAACCGGTTCGTCTGACCGGACGACGGCTCGGGCGCGGCCACGACGATCAGATCGTACGTGGCCGGGCGGGTGATGAACGTGCGCGGATCTTCGAACCACAGCCTTGTTGGCCCGACGCGGTCGCCGATTTCTCGAACGCTCTCCGTTGCGATTCCGAGCTGGCGTTCCGCCACGTCGACGAGCACTCGATCGATCTCGACGACATCCAGGCGCTCGGGCGCGTGGCGCGCGAGCTGTCGATCGATCGCACTGATGCGCCCGCCGAGCAGCAGCATGCGACGAGGGGCGGCATGCTGCAGCGCGCCCAGGTGGGCGAGTTCCTCGTTCTCCGCCGTCTCGCTCTCGAAGGTGAGCACGTCGTTCTCGAAGACGGACACCTGTCCGGCCGACGCGGTCACGGTGATGCGCGCGTACGGCGAGTCCCGCGTGTCCACCACGGTCGGATGCGACCATGCCGTCATGCGGCGATCGACCGATGCTGACCACGCCAGCGCGAGTGGGGTCGTCAGAAGCAGGCCGACGACGACGACGATGGCCGTGCGGGAGCGCACGCGCCGGTCCACGCTGCTTTCCAGGATGACGATCGCCGGCACCACACCGGCGACTCCAACCGCCAGTGCCAACGTCTGCACGCCAGCTCTGAACGCGAGGGTGGCTGCCAGACCGCCGAACGCCGCTCCGAGGCTCTCGATGCCGTAGGCGAGTGCCAGCGAGACGCCGGCGATGGAGGCGGCGCTTGCGGCCCAGCGGAACGCCAAGCCGAGAGCCATCGACAGCGGTAGCATCGAGGCGAGGAGGAGCAGCAGTTGCCGGTCGAACGGGAGGTACGCACCCTGCACCGCGCCGAGCGCCACGCGGCCGGATCTGACGAGCGCCACCATCGCCGGAAGCGCCACCGCGGAGACCGCGAGCAGCCACGACAGGGACGGGCCCCGATCGATGTCGCGCCGTCCGACGAGTGCCGCGCCGGTCGCCGTGCCGGCCATCCACGTGGCGAGCGCCAGCAGATACACCAACTCGACGCCGTAGAAGGCGACGTTCAGCTCGCGGAGCAGGACGATCTGAGCGACGAGCGAGAGCGCCCCAGTCAGGAACAGCCGCATCGCGTCACTTGAATTCGCGCTCGCCGAACACATCCGCCTGGAACGTGAACAACTTCGCACCGGTCCGCCAGCAGCCCTGTTGGAGGCCGCCCTTCGTGCACAAGTTGTCGAGCATCACGTCGCGGGTCCAGTGTTCCTCAGTAGCGACCTGGGGGAGGAAGACGGCAGAACTCCCGTCCTTCCTGAGCAGCACGCCGTCACGGCCGACGACGACCGATTCCGGTCCGGGAACGGGCTTGAACGGGGTCAGTACCGAGATTTCCACCTCGATATCCTTCAGTTCCGCCGCCCGGACCTTGTCGAAGCGTCGGTCTTCGAAGGCTGCCGCCAGAGCCATCGTGCCGACCAGTCGGCGGAGGGGCGCGTCCGGCTGCATCTGACCGATGCAGCCCCGCAGTTCGCCCTTCTTCCGGAGCGTGACGAAGGCACCCTGCTGACGGTCGGCTGCCGCCGACAGGCCCCGCGCGAGAGGCAGCATCCCGCTCTCGAGGTAACGGCGAATCGTCTCGCGGGCGAGCGAGAGGAGTTGCTTCTTGTCCGATTCTGGCAGCGGTGCGTCGGGCGGGACGGCGCCGCGGGCTGCCACCGCGGTCGTGTCCGCACCCGGCCGACCCGCGGAGAAGACGACCGCCCCGTACCCGACCACGCGGTCGCTCTCGCCAACCGCGACGTCGCCCGAGTTTGCATAGCTGACGACGCGGCCTCGAACGGCACCGAGCGCCTTCGCGGCGATCATCGCGGCCATGACGGGCGCGTCGCCGCAGGCGCAGGTGGAGAGGCTGCCGGCTCCAGGCGTGGCGAAGGCCATCGCCGCCCGCACCCGTTCGACGTCGAGGCTGGCGAAGGCTCCGAGCGTCCGCGCGTCGGCGACGACGGCGTCCTTCGCGCTCGGGTAGTGCGACAGGTCTGAACTGGCGACGATCAAGGCCTGGCGACCCGAGAGCACCTTGGCCAGCGCGCGGCCGAACCGAGTCAGCACGGCTGCGTCCTCGGAGGACACGATGGCCGCGACCACCCGCGCGTCCGGGAAGAGGCGCTGCACGAATGGCAGGTGCACCTCGATGGAGTGCTCGCGCGCGTGCACACCGGCATCGGCCACACAGTCCGCGTCCTCCTCGATCAACCTCGCCGAGAGCGGCTGGTCGACCGCCACGACACCCAGGGGCGTTCTCAGGCCGCTGCCGGTGAAGACGCCGATGCTCCGGGAGCCGGCCGTGGTGTGGTTCGTGCCGAGCAGGACGATGATGTCGTACGAGTGTCCGCTCGTCTGCCGCCAGGCGTCGGCGGCGATTTGTCCGGAGAACGCGTAGCCGGCGTGTGGTGCGATGAGTGCGATCGGCCGTTCGCCGGACGGTGCGATGGCATCCCGCAGGAAGCCGTCGAGCGCGGCCGTCAGCGTCTTCCCGTCGCCCGGATAGAACTGTCCGGCCACAGCGGGCGCACGGACGCCTTGCGGTCCGGATCCGTCGGCGCGCAGCCAGCCCCCGCATCCCAGGCCGAGCGCAACCAGTAGGATTCCGCAGAAGAGCGATCGCCGCATCATGTCAGTTCTCCACGTTCCGCCCCGACTTACGCCCACACCCCTGCAATCGCCTGCTTGCAGTACTCGCATCTTCCGTCCCTGATGTGCGTCTCGGTGACGAAGAAGTTGTCGCGCCGGATGACGGCCTCTTGACACTTCGGACAGTAGGTGTGATTGCCTGGATGTCCGGGAACGTTGCCGACGTACGCGTAGTGAATTCCCTTGTCCCGGGCCATCTGCCTGGCCCGTTCCAGCGTGGCGACCGGGGTCGGCGGCAGGTTGCGCAATTGATAGTCGGGATGAAACCGCGTGAAGTGCACGGGAACGTCTGGCCCCAGTTCGCCGGCCACCCATGCGGCCAGGCCCATCAACGCCTTGTCGGAATCGTTCAGCGTCGGGACCACGAGGTTGACCAGTTCGAGATGCCGCCCGCTCTTCGCAATCTGCTTGATGCTGCGAAGCACCGGCTGCAGTTCGGCGCCGCACACGTTGCGGTAGAACTCCTCGCTGAATCCCTTCAGGTCGATCTTGATCGCGGAGAGGGCGCCGCAGACGTCGGCCAACGGGACCTCGTTTGCAAAGCCGCAACTGACCATGACCGCGTGGATGCCACGCGCGCGCGCCTGGCCCGCGACGTCGAGCACGTACTCGATGAAGACGGTCGGTTCGTTGTAGGTGAACGCGATGACGGGCGTGCGACGCGTCTCCGCGGTGCGGACGAGTTCCTCGGGCGCGACGTACTGGCTCTCGACGTCACCGGGCGTCGACTGGGACAGTTCCCAGTTCTGGCAGAACTTGCAGCGCAGGGGACAGCCGGCCGTTCCGAGCGACAAGGCCGAGGAGCCGGGAAGGAAGTGGTAGAAGGGCTTCTTCTCGATCGGGTCGATGTGGACGGCCAAGGGGTAGCCGTAAACCAGCGTCCGGAGTTCGCCGCGGACGTTGGTCCGGGCCCGGCACTTGCCCGCCTGACCGGCAACTATCGTGCACCGCTGGGCGCACAGCAGGCACCGCACCGTGGTTCGCACGTGCTGGTGCACCGCATCCGGCCTGAGCGGCTGATCGTGGCACAGACGGCACTCCGCGCCGGCCAGCGCCGCCGTCGTCCAGTACCGGGCCCTCACGGCGTTGGGCGTCCATCCGGCTCCGGCGACGAGCGATGACCACGGCGGTACGATGGAGAGAGGCAGACTCCGGGCCGCCGTGATGAGGAGTTGGCGCCGGGAGAACATGGATGAATCCTACGCGAGTACTGAATCCAGGGTCGCTTTCAGGTCCGCCAGCCTGTATGGCTTCTGGATGAAGCCCGCCAGCGCCTGGTCAACCAGCCGCTCTTTGATCTCCTGCCCCTGGTATCCGCTGGCCATCACGACCGGCAGGTCGGGTTCGATGTGCCGCAGTTCACAAAGCGTCGCCTCTCCGTCCATCTTCGGCATGGTGAGGTCGAGGAGCACGCAGCCGATGTCTCCAGGGTGTTCACGCACCATGGCCAGGGCCTCGACGCCGTTGGTCGCGGTGAGGACCCGGTACCCGCAGCGTTCGACGAACCTCTTCGCCAGCAGCCTCACGCTGTCCTCATCGTCCACAACGAGGACCGTGGGCGCTTTCGCTGTGGCGGCGTCGGGTGGCACACCAGCGATTGGTCGTGACACGGGCGCATCCACGGCGGGAAAGATCGCGCGGAACGTTGCCCCATGGCCCGGCTCGCTGAGAACCTGGATGTGGCCGCGGTGGCCGCGGACGATGCCGAGGACGGCCGGGAGCCCGAGGCCTCGACCGGGAAACTTGGTGCTGAAGAAGGGATCGAACAGGCGCAGCCTCGTCGCCTCGTCGATTCCAGGTCCGGTGTCGGAGACCTCCACGAAGACAAAGCGACCATCGGGTATGTCCTCGCCGAGGTAGTCGACGTCCAGGGGCAGGGCGTGCTCTGTGGTATTTCCCGTCCGGATGCTCACCACGCCGCCGTTGCTGCCGATCGCCTCGGATGCATTGACGGTCAAGTTCATGACGAGTTGGCGAATCTGACCGGGATCCACCTCCGCCCGGTTCATGTGGCCGTCGAGGTCCCACCTGAGCGAGACGCCCTTGGAGACCGCCACTTCGAGCATGCGCTTCATCTCGAGGACGATCCGCGACAGGTGGAGCGGCTCGAGCACGAAGCGGCCGTGACCCGAGTAGGCGAGCATCTGCCGGGCAATCTCGGCCGCACGCCGCGCGGCCGCCTCGATGGCCACGATGCTGTCGGCTGCTGGAGTGCCTGGCGGCAGGTCGAGCAGTGCGAGGTCCGCGTTTCCAAGGATGGACGTCAGCAGGTTGTTGAAGTCGTGGGCGATGCCGCCAGCCAGCACGCCGAGACTCTCGAGCTTCTGCGCCTGCAGCAGCCGCGACTCCAGGTGTCGCTGCTCCTGATCCTGGCGCATGTGCTCGGTGAGATCCTGAATTGTACCGAACACGCGGGTCGACTGCCCGCCTCCGCGATCGATGAACTCGCCGAGACCCTGCACCCAGCGGATCTGTCGGTCCTTCGGGCGGACGATTCGATACTCGCAGGAGAACGGTTCGCCGCCCGCAAGCGTCCGCTGAAACCTGGCTTGGACCTCTGCGTGGTCATCGGCATGCACGAGCGACAGCCAGCTCTCCATCGTCCTCGGGAAGGCCTGACCGATGCCGAACAGCTCGTCGAGTGCTCCGGAACCCCGCCACGTGCGGGCCGAGATGTCATGGACGAACCATCCGACGCCGGCGACGCGCTGCAATTCCCGCAGCGAATGCTCGCTGTCGCGCAGCGCCTCTTCGACCTGTTTGCGGTCGGAGATGTCGGTGAAGATCCCGATCGACCCCTCGATCTCGCCGCCAGGCCCGAGGAGGGCTGTCTCCCGCACCAGGCACCAGAGCGGGCTGCCGTCCGCGCGCCGGAACCGCTGCTCGTACCGGCCACCAACGCCAGCAGCGCGCCCCGCCATCCGAGCCTCGTGCGCCTGCAGATCTTCATCGAACATGAGATCGGCCACGGGGCGACCGATGAGGTCGTCCGGCGCGAAGCCAAGCAAGGCCCCCATCCGCGCGTTCATGGAGGTGGTGCGCCGGCGTCCGTCCATCGTCCAGAGGCCATCGCCGGACATCTCGACGATCTGCTCGCAACTCAGCGGGCTCTTCAGCACGTCGAACTCCCTGTGAGGGCGGAGCCGAACGCGTGCAGGGTGGGGTGACTGGCGACATGGTAGCATGGAGCCCGGGCCAGGGACTCGAGTCCGGGAGAATGCTCGCACATGGCTGTCACGATCGATATTCGATACCTGGGAGACTTGCACTGTGAGGCGACGCACGGCCCGTCCGGCCGTCAGTTCGTGACCGACGCTCCGACGGACAACGGGGGAAAGGGAGAGGCGTTCTCGCCGACCGACCTCGTTGCCACTGCGCTGGGGACGTGTCTGCTGACGGTGATGGGGATCGTTGCGAAACGTGACGGGCTGGATCTGTCGGGCACGAAGGTGACCGTCATCAAGGAGATGACCGCGGTGCCGCTGCGTCGTGTCGGCGCTCTCACCGTGACGATCACCGTTCCGCCCGACCGCATTCCATCCCCGAAGGACCGAGCCAAACTCGAGCGCACGGCGGACACCTGCCCGGTCAAGCAGAGCCTTCATCCGGACGTGAAGGTCGAACTGCGGTTCGTGTACGCGTAGCCGGTCTACGACGGGATCTTCCCCAGCACGCCCCACAGCCACCGATGGAACTTGTGGAACGATGCGGTGGGTTCCGCGAACATCAGGATGCAGTGGCCGTGGACGGCGTCCAGGCCGAGTTCTTCGGCCGCGCGCAAGGCCTCCGGAGACGCTGCGCCCTGCTGGAGCCAGACGGCCTTGATGCCCGCCGCCGCCGCTTCCCGCACGACAGCCTCGGCCCGGTCCGGGCTCACGGCAACGAGGAGTCGTTCGATCGGCCGCGGCAGGTCGGCCAGCGCGTGCCAGCACGGGTCGCCCTGGATCGTGTTGGCCGTCGGATGCACGGGAAGCATCCGGTAGCCGCGCCCCTTCAGTTCCTTGTATGCGGCGTTCCCGAATCCCTTGCCGTTGGCCGACACGCCAATGATCGCGAGCGTGCGGTCGGACGCAAAGCCGTCGATCGTCTGCCTGGTGACAGTCTTCATGATGACCTCGAGCGTGAGCCTACCGAATCCAGGCCGAGCGCGTCAACGGCAGCTTCGAACGGGTGCCTCGCACCGCTCCCGATTCGCCGCTCGCCGCTTCCTGTGCTATTGTTGAATTCTCCGCTCGAAAGATTAGGGAGTATCCCATGAGAATAGGTCTGCCCGAGCTGATCCTGATCCTCGCCATCCTTCTCCTCCTTTTCGGCACCAGCCGGTTGTCCGGCCTGGGCAAGGGGTTGGGCCAGGCAATCCGCGGTTTCAAGGATGAGATCGACCCGAAGGACGAGCACCGCGACGCGAAGTAGCCTCGCGCCGCAGCCTCCGAATGGGGCGGGTTCGCTACCCGCCCTCAGAACTCGAGTCGCGCCGACAGTTGCAGCCGCCGCGCCGGCTGTGCCGAGACAGGCTGACCGAAGAACGGCGAGCTGAGATTGCCCACGTAGCCGTTGTAGTTCACGCGATTCAACACGTTGAATGCGTCGACCCCGAGCGTCAGCTTCGCGCCTTCATCGCGCTTCTTGCCTTTTCTCAACTCGATCTCCCGAGACCAGCGCAGGTCGAGCCGGGCCGATCCCGGGCCCTCCAGGCTGTTGCGCGGCACTCCGGCCGGGCGGGCGTTCGCCGTGCCGTTGTTGTAGTCATCGCGCCCGGTCCGCAGGCTGTAGGGCCTGCCCGACCGCAGCGACAGGTTCACGCCCAGCCTGCACCACGACCAGGGCGTGAACGCGCCCATGACGTCGAACCGATGGCGCTCGTCGAACTCGGCGAGCGCCCACTCGCCGGTGAGGTCGTAGTCGTTGGCGGGGCGCGAGTTGATGCCGCTCGTGTCGTTCTGAGCGCGGCTCAACACGTACCGCACCGACCCGCCGAACAGGCGGCTCATCCGCCCGCGCAGCGTGAACTGGAGCGAGTGGCTCCATTGCCGTCCAACCGCTTCCATGTCGCGGATGGTGCCGTGCGTCGGATCCGGTCTCGTCAGGTAGAGCGGTGGCGGCGGCGCATTGATGTCGCGCGAGAGGAACAGATCCACGCCGCGAGTTCCGGTGTAGGTCACCGCCAGTGTCGTGGACTTGGCCAGTTGTTGTTCGACGCCGACGCCGAATTGCGCCGTGTAGGGCATGTGCACGGCTGGCGAGAACTGGACGAGACTCGTTGGTTGATTGGCAATCGTCGCGCCCGGCCCCAGCGGATCGGGGTAACCGGGATTGAGGATCGTGTAGCGAAGGAGATGGCCCTCCCTCGACTGCTCGACGTCGTGCATCGGTCCGGTGCCAGTCCGGTCGTAGAAGATCCCGAAGCCGCCCCGAACCACCGTGCGGGCGTTCGACCCGGGCGCCCAGGCGAACGAGATGCGGGACGCGACATTGTTGTTGTCGACGAAGAAGTTCTGCCAGTCGTACCGCAGGCCGATCGCCACCGACAGGTTTCGCCGGATGGCGATATCGTCCTGGACGAATGCGGCAAACACCTTCTGCAAGAACACCAGCCGGCCATCGCCTTGCTGTTGCGTGAAGACGTAGGGCCGGTTGTGGGCGTAGTCGTCCAGGCTGCTGAACGAGAACGTGCCGCCGAAATTGCCGCGGTCGTCGAACCGGCGTCGGCTCCAGTCCGGAATGCTCACGCCGGCCTTCACCGTGTGTTGTGTCCTGGACCAGGCGATCGTTTCGCTGAGCGTGAAGTGCCGCTCCTCCTTGAACTGGTCGACCTGGGCGCCGCCCCCGGTGAACGCGTCCTGCACGACGATCCGCCGGGCCTGATTCAGGCTCGTGTTCGTCTGGTGGTCGCCGCCGACGAGCAGTCGAAACTGGTTCACCAGCGTGCCGGTGAGCATCGCCCGATGGCTGAAGACGAGCTGCAGTTCGCGGTTCGCCGAATTCGACGCCGCGTCGGGTAGCGAGGTGCCGCCGACGCCTTCGTTTCGCGCGCTCTCGCTCTGATAGGTCACGCGGAACGACAACGTCTGCTTCTTCCCTTGTTGCCGGTTCACCGTGGCCGACACCTCGACGTTGCGCTGCGGGGTCGCCATCGTCAGACGAACCGGTCCTGCCGGATCCTGGGCGAACACGATGGCCTGTTGGTCGGTCTCCTCGCGATTGACCGACAGCATGAACGAGGTTGTCCGGCCGTCGAGGATCGGTCCGCTCAGCATGCCTTCGTAGATCCGCCGCTGTTCGGTGGGGCGCGTGTCGGAGAACGCGTTGCGCGCGTTCAACGCTCCATCGCGGAACGTGAGGTTGAACTCGCCGTGGTATGCCTCGGACCCGGCCTTCGTGATCACCTCGACGCGACCGCCGCCTGGCCGTGCATACTCCGCCGCATACGGATCCTGATTGATCTTGATCTGCTCGATCGCCGAGGCCGACACGCCGACCTTCCGACCCTCCATGCCGTCGACGACCAGCGTCGTGCCTCCCGTGCCGGCCGCACCAGGGTCGAGGAACGCCGACACGGCGTCCAGGTAGTTCCGGTCGAAGGCGGGCATGTCGGCGAGCATCTTCTTGTCGACCGACACGCCGTCGCGATTCTGCGTCGGATCGAGCGTGACGGCCGCCGAGTCGGTGGCGACCGTGACTTCCTGGGCGAGGCCGGCAATCTCGAGGGTCAGCTTCTGCCGCCCTGGTGCCCGGGAGCCCACGCGCACCTGCAAGGCCGTCGGCGTGAAACCCTGGAACTGCGCGCGGAGTTCGTACGTGCCCGCCGGCACATCGTCGAACCGGAAGAGGCCGCCGTCGTTGGTCGTGACCATTCGCGGCGGGCCGCCGATGCCGGCGACGACGGGCCGCAACGTGACCTCCGCGCCGGGAAGCATTCCGCCGGTCTGGTCTTGGACGTAGCCCGCCACCGGGACCGCCGGAGCGCCCGGCCTGGCCTGGGCGCCGGCGGGTGCCGACAGGGTGGCGAAACACAGGAGAATCGGCGCGATGAATCGTACTCCGAGGAGAGCGGCACGCACGGGCACGGTTTCTGTCATGACACGACACCACCTGGGGACGCGAACGGAAGGGTCAATTGAACGCAGAAAACGCCGTCCACCACGCTGGCGGTCACGGTTCCGCCAATCGCGCCAACGGCCTGTTGCACCAAGGTCAGGCCGAGGCCGCAGTGGCGACCGGTGTCGCCGCGTGCAGGATCCCCGCGCCAGAATCGCTCGAAGACGTGTGAGACATCGTTGCTCGAGAGGCGGCACCCGGTATTGGATACGGTCAGGGTCACCTGCTCCGGCAGCGTGACGGTCTCGATGTCGATGCGGCCGCCGTCATTCGTGTACTCCGCGGCATTTGCCGCGAGAGCGGTCAGCGCCATGAGCAGGATGCCGCGGTCGCCGGTGCACGCGGCGCCGGCGGGCACGCGGTTCGACACGACCAGGTGACGCGCCTCGATCGATTGCGCCAGCGGCCGCCACGCCGTCTCGACCAGTTCGGCCACCGAAACCGTGTCGGCGGCGATCGGCGTTTGCCGGCCCTCCATTCGCGTCAGCGCCAGCAACCGATCCACGAGCGTTTCGGTGTGCTGAAGGATCGCGAGGCATTCGGACAACGATTCTCGATACTCCGCCTGCTCACGCGGTCGAGCCAGCGCGACCTCGACGGTCGCGCGGAGGCCCGCCAGCGGCGTCCGCAGTTCGTGTGCGGCGTCCGCGGTGAACGCACGCTCGCGCGCGAACGCCTCGTCGAGACGCTGCAGGAGGCCGTTGAGCCGCTGGACGACGGGAGACAATTCCGAGGGCGGAGCATCCAGGGCGATCCGTGCGGACAGGTCGTTCTCGCCGATGGAGGCAATCTGCGCCGCCAGTTCGTCGAGCGGCCCGAGACCCCGGCGCACGATCAGGCCGGCCAGCAACAACGACAGGGCGATGGTGCCGCCCGTGCCCAGCCCCAGCAACCACTTCAACGCGGACATCTGGTCGTCGAGGGGGGCGCTGTCTCGGGCGACGACGACGATTACATGGCGCGGAGACGTGAGACGCGCACCTTCATCGTCTGTTCGGGGCACGAGGCGCGCGGTTGCCGCCCGACCACGCCGGCCGTTCGGCAGGCGGATCCTGCGGACCACCACGCCGTCGGCGGGTGCGTCAGGGCGGTCGAGACTCAACTCCCCGAGCGACGACGAGCGGGCGAGTACCTCGCCTGTGTTCCGCCAGACCTCGAAGTAGTCCGGATTGCGGGGTCGCCGGAACTCCGGCAGGTCGCGCTCGTCGACATCGACGCGGATCCCGCGAGCGTCCTGTTCGATCGCCCCGTTCACCGTGTGGAGCGTGGCGGCGAGTGCGGCGTCGAATCCCTCCCGCAACGAGCGTTCCATGACCTCGAAGACGAGCGCCGCGAACGCGATCAGGAGGACCGCCATTCCCCCGATGACCGACGCG
Organism: Vicinamibacterales bacterium; assembly: GCA_036504215.1. Taxonomy (NCBI): domain Bacteria; kingdom Pseudomonadati; phylum Acidobacteriota; class Vicinamibacteria; order Vicinamibacterales; species Vicinamibacterales bacterium. The sequence continues at coordinate 85,131 of DASXVO010000002.1, forward strand.
AGCAGGCGGCCGCGCAGTGATCGCATCATCATGACGAGGCTCGCAATGAGTAGCCAGTGCCGCGGATGGTCTGGATCGCGGACGGCTGACCGGGGCGGTCGATCTTCCGCCGCAGGTAGCCGATGTAGACGTCTACCACGTTCGAGTCGGCCTCCGCGTTGAACTCGTAGACGTGTTCCCAGATGTCGGTTCGCGTGACCACCTGGCCGGCCCGCATCGCGAGATACTCGAGGAGGGCGTACTCGCGGGCAGTCAGACTCACCTCATCCCGACCGCGCCACACCCGCTGCCCGATCGTGTCGAGGCGCAGGTCGGCAACGGTCAACTCCGGATTCTTGGTGCAGTAGGCGCGGCGTGCCAGGGCACGCACGCGGGCGAGCAGTTCCTCCATGGCGAATGGCTTGACGAGGTAGTCGTCCGCTCCGAGGTCGAGCCCCCGCACCCGATCCTCCACGGTGTCCTTGGCCGTCAGGATCAGGACGTGCGCCGACCGACCCTGCTCCCGGATATTCGTGAGGAGCGTCAAGCCGTCCACGCGCGGCAGCATCAGGTCGAGCACGACGACGTCATAGTCGTTGTTGGAGGCGTACCAGAGGCCTTCCTCGCCGTCGCTCGCCGCGTCCACCGCGAACCCCGCTTCGCGCAGGCTCTTGGCGACCGCCTTCTGAATTGGCACGTAGTCCTCGACCACGAGCACCCGCATGCAGACTCCCTTCTTCGATGATGATCCTACAGATCGTTCAATGAGAATCCGATGAGAACCGCGCGAGGCCCGGGGGAATCCCGCTCGTCTTGCTTTTCGCCGAACCCGCGACGCACAATCTCCGGCATGTTCCGGATTGGCATTGACCTCGGCGGCACGAAGATCGAAGCGATTGCCCTGGCAGACGACGGGTCGATCCCGGTCCGGCTCAGGGTACCCACCCCACGGCAGGACTACCAAGGCACTCTCGACGCCATAGCCGGGCTCGTTCGCGAAGTGGAGTCGGCCATCGGCGGCCACCGGTGCACCGTCGGTATCGGCATGCCAGGCGTGGTCTCGCCCGCAACCGGGCTCGTCAAGAACGCCAACTCGACGTGGCTGATCGGACACGCGATCGAAGAGGAACTGGCGGCGCTCCTCCAGCGTCCGGTGCGTCTCGCGAATGACGCGAACTGCTTCGCGCTCTCGGAGGCCAGCGATGGGGCGGGCGCCGGCGCCGACTGCGTCTTCGGCGTCATCATCGGGACGGGAACCGGAGGGGGAGTCGTCGTCCACGGCCACCTGCTGACCGGCCGGAACGCCGTCGCGGGGGAGTGGGGGCACAACCCGCTCCCGTGGCCGACCGGGGCTGAGTCGCCGGGGCCGGCCTGCTACTGCGGGCGACACGGATGCATCGAGACGTTCATCTCGGGGCCCGGTCTCGCGCGCGACCATCGGGCGATGACGGGCGGCGCTGTCGATGCGGCGGAGATCGTCCGGTGCGCGGGACAGGGCGATGCCGCGGCGTCGGCGTCGCTCGCCCGTTATGAGCAGCGCATGGCCAGGTCGCTTGCCACCATCATCAACGTGCTCGATCCGGACGTCATCGTTCTCGGTGGCGGCATGTCGAAAGTCGAGCGGTTGTACCGGAACGTGCCGGGCCTCTGGGGTCCATTCGTCTTCTCGGACCGGGTGGACACCCGCCTCGTGCCGCCGGCCCATGGCGATTCGAGCGGCGTCCGCGGGGCCGCGTGGCTATGGCCCGCGTAGCGCTTCTCCTCCTGTTTCTCTGTCTGGCCGTTGGCGCGACGACGGCCGTGCCTCAATCGATCGACCGATCCGACAGGGCGGCGACGACTGCCACGCCGACGCGGGGCATCGGCAGCTATGCGGGCCTCGGACGGCTCTTTCGTGAACTGGCCGGGAGCACCGCGCAGGCGACACCTGAGCAGGCGGCCGCCCGGCTCTTCGACTTCGAACAGGTGGTGAGAGCGGTGGCCGGCGTCGGGCAAGCGTCCCGGCCCGGCAGTGCCCTCGAGGGCCACACGCTCGCCGAATACGCCGCCGCCTTCAACGGGCTGTCCACAATCCTCATTCCCACCGACCGCGCGGCGCGACGGCGGGACGACACGGCGTACCGCCTGCACAGCCTCGGGTACTCGGCCAAGGAGATCGCGGACATCCTGGCCGGACGCATCACACGCACGGCCCTCGACAACGCACAGAAGATGCTGATGACCGGGTCTCGGACCTCACTGGTATCCGACTATCTCGATCGAGAGTACGGCCGGCTGGCGGCACTCGCTCAGCGTCGGCAGGACGCCATCCGGAAGAACAGTCGACCGAATTCCTCGCCGCCTCCTGGCGCGGCGCAGGCCGATGCCTACGTGGTGCGATACGCCGCGGTGCATGGCGTGGACGCTGCGCTCGTGCGCGCCGTCATTGACTGCGAGTCGGGCTGGAATCCCGAGGCACGGTCGAAGGTGGGGGCGATCGGCCTGATGCAACTGATGCCGGGCACGGCGCGCCAACTCGGCGTCAATCCGCTCGACCCGGAGCAGAACGTCGAAGGCGGCGTGCGCTACCTGGCGGGCCTGCTGCGCATCTTCCGGACCAACGAACACGCGCTGATTGCGTACAACGCGGGTCCGGGGTTCGCCGATCGCTACGTGCACGGTCAGGCCGCGCTCTACGGTGAGACGCGCGAGTTCGTGAAGAACGTGTTGGAGAGGCTCGTGAGATGACGGGAGACGTCGGAAGATCGCGGCAGGCGATTCACAATCCGCGGTCAGGCAACCCGGGACAGGAGTGATTCGAGATAGCGCGACCGTACCTGTTGGCTCGCCAGCGCGCGCTTCACAGGCGGCAGTCGAAGGATGGCGCCGAGAATGGCCGCCATCGCACGGTGGCTCAGCAGCGCGCGGTTGTCGAAGATGAGATCCTGCAGCATGCCGCGTTCGATCGCCTGGAGCACCACCCGATGTGTGGACGTCACCGGAGTGATCACACGCGTCGGGCGCGGCTTCAGGCGCAGGCTGCTTTCAGGGCACGTGCCGACGCACACGCCGCAGCCCAGGCAGAGGTCCTCGGCGAGGCGTGCCGCCTTCTTGCGGGGCTTCTTCGGATCGTTGGCCGACACCAGCCCCAGTGCCTCCACTGGGCAGGCATCTACGCACTTCCCGCAGCCGTTGCAGGCGGACTCGGCGACGTTCAACACGAAATTGCTGGTGTGTACGGGGTGCAGGAATCCGAACCGCCGGGCCGCGACCAGCGCCTCGCAGCAGCATCCGCAACAATTGCAGATGAACGAGACGCGCTCGCGCGAGTTCTCACCGAATTGAATCAGGCGCCGGTCGCGCGCCTGCTGCAGCAGGTCGAGGCACTCGGCTGCGTCCACTTGCCGTGCCACGCGGTGTCGGACCAGCGACGATGCGACGGAATTGAACGTCATGCAGATGTTCATCGGCGCGTCGCACGCCCGGCCGACGTGCTGCATCTTGTGCCGGCAGTAGCAGATCCCGACGCCGATCGTCCGTGCCGTCTTCGCCACCTCGCTGGCGCGCTCGTAGTCCAGGACGTGGAGTGACAAATCGGCGGGCACCGCGCCTTCGTTCACGAAGACCCGTCCCATCCTGGTCTGTCCCTTGCCGAACAGATCGCGAATGAACTCCTCTTCGACGTTCAGGTACTGGTAGAGGAGTTCGGCCAGCAGCTTCTGGTCAAGGTCCTCGCGCACCCTCATCATCGAGAACTCGAAGAACCCGGCCATCGGAGGCGGCAGCACGTAGGTGCGTTCGCCGCTTCGATGTTCGACGTCGAGCAGGATCGCCCGATCGCTCAAGGCATCGAGCACGCGCTGCGTCTCCGCGACGGGCATCTTCCATCGGTCCGCGGCGTCTGCCGCGCTGAAGGGCCTGATTGGCAGTTGCGCGACGAGACCGGCCTCGCGCTCCGTGAAGAGCATCTTCAAGATGGCGAACAGCAGATCGGCGGGCGGGGCCCCCTGCGGAAACCGGTTGAGGCGCTCGGAGAGGCCCTGATACGCCGAGCGGAGGGTCTGGTGAGACATGGGGTCTCCACACGGGAGGAGCCAGAGGTCAGGAGCCAGAATCCAGGAGCCAGTGACAGCGCCCTGGCTCCCGACTCCTGACGCCTTCTACTTGAGCGCCTCCTCACCTCCGAACTCGCGGTCCGCCCGGAGTTCGTTGAGGATTGTCTTGTCGTCCACCGAGTCGACGCCGCGGACCATCCGGCTCAGGACGGCGCCGACACCGGGGCCCAGCATGTAGCCCTGGCCGCACATCCCTTCGGCGTGCACGTAGCCCTCGACAACCTTCGACCAGCCGATGATCGGCGAGCCGTCCGGGGTCATGGGGTACAGGCCACGCCACGTCCGCCGAACCTTGATGTTGCCGAGCTTCGGCAGCAGGCCGACCATCCGTGTCGCGATCTGCGGCAGGAAGTCCGAGGTCTCGCGCCGGTCGGTTCCCACGACGGGCGGATCCGGCGTGATGCAGAAGACGACGCCGCCCGGCTTGTGCTGGTAGAAGTAGTAGTTGCGTGCGCCTTCCGTCGGCCGGATGTCCACGAGCATCGGCGTCAGGAAGCGGGCAACCGGCTCGGTGATGCCGGCCTCGTGGCTGTCGGGGACGACCGGCGTGTCGAGGCCGACCGACTGCGCGAGCGGACGCGCCCACGCGCCGCTGGCGTTGATGATGGTCTCGGTCGCGTAGCCGCCCTTGTCGGTGCGGACGCCAACGACTCCGCCCTTGCGTTTGATGATGCCCGTCACCCGCTCGCCGAACCGGAACTGCACGCCCAGTTCCACCGCGCGACGGTAGAAGGCCGCCGACGACATCATCGGAGAGGCCGATCCGTCTTCGGGTGAGAAGGTGCCGCCGCGCAGCCCCTCGCGGTTGATGTCCGGGGCGAGCGCGACGACGTCGTCACGATCGAGCCACCGGATGTTCAGGCCGTAGCTCAGCTGGATCTTCAGCAGATCCTTGAGTGCGCGTTCCTCCTGCTCGCGGTACGCGACGAAGAGATACCCGCCCTGGAACCACTCGATGTCGTCGCCGTGGCGCTGCTCCCAGGTGGAGAAGATGCGCAGCGACTCGAGGCACACTCGGATCTTTCCCGGCGCCGAATGGGTCGCGCGGATGCCACCGATGGCCGCCTTGTTGCTGCCCTGGCCCGGGCCCGGGAACTGGTCGATGACCAGCGTGGACACCCCGGCTTCGGCGAGAAACATCGCGGTCGGCAGCCCGACGCTCCCCGCGCCGATGACAATCGCGTCGTAGACCTGCGCGCTCATCACATGCCTCCTTCGTGGGCGTCGGTTGCGTGCCGCTTGGGCACGTCCTTGATCGGAGCCTCGCCAGCCACCACGCCTGCAAAGGCGGCGAGCGGGACCTCCATGAACAACGGCCGACGCGTCAGGTCGGTGACCTGGTCGGCCGGAACGCCCTCTTCGCGGAAGATGCGCTTGATCAGATTCGGGCACGTCTTGCCGCCGCACGCGCCCATCCCGCACCGCGTGACGGCCTTCAGATGGTTCATGTCGCGGATGCCCGTCCGGATCAGGCGGCGCAACTCCTTCGCCGTGACCCGCTCGCACCGGCACACGATCTCGTCGTCGCCAATCGACTGCTCGAAGCGGTCGGCGTTCTCGGCTTGCCATGGCTCCTGCACGCGAATGCCCGCGATGCGGGTCGCGATGTCCGCCGGGGCGGCCACACGCACGAGCAGCGCGCGGTCGGCCTCCCGCGGCGCCCGGACCCGGGTGACCTCGACGTTGCCGAGCACCGCGCCTTCGCTGTCCAGGACGGTGACCGCGTCGCCCTTCTTGATCCGCTTCGCTGAGAATTCGTACGGGATGACGACGGTCGGCTGCTCCTGGCTCTTTCGGAAATCGATGAGCGTGATCGCGAGGCCGGGGCAGATGGCGACGCACTTCTCGCACCCGTCGCACAGGTCGCCGACGAACTCCGGCAGCCCCATCACATCGTCGCCATCAATCCTGATGGCGTGATTCGGGCAGATCGATGTGCAGGGATTGCACGGGATCTCCTGCGCGCAGTGAAATACGGGGAACACTCCGCTTCGCGTGTCCGGCAGGTCCTCGGTGATGGTCATGCCAGGGCGCGACTTGAGGACCTCTGCCGTGCGATGCCACTCGGGCGGCACCTCGCCCACGTCGCGGCCGAGGCGCTTCGCGATTTCGAGTCCGCGGATGCGGCCGGTGAACATCGCCGCCGACGCTTCGGCAATCTCCTCCGAATCGCCCGCTGCGACCGCCGGAAGACCGAACTCGTTCGCCTTGTGGAGGAACTCGTCCACCGGATCGAGGCCGACCGCGACGAGGACAGTGTCGCACTCGAAGCGCTTCTCGGTGCCGGGGATCGGCTTCCACTTCTTGTCAATCTGCGCGATGGTGACGGCCTCGACCTCGTCCTTGCCTTCGGCGCGCAGGATGGTGTGCGACGTGTAGACCGGTACGCCCATTCGCACCAGCTTGTCCTTGTGGACCTTGTAGCCGCCGCACTCGGGCAGCGCCTCGCACAGGCCGACGACCCCGATGCCCGCCTGCAGCGCGTGGTAGCCGGCAATCAGGCCGACGTTCCCGCCGCCGATGATGAACAGGCGCTCGGTCGGCCGCACCATGTCGCGGTTGACGAGCGTCTGGAACGCACCCGCGCCGTAGACGCCCGGCAGCGTGTTGCCCGGGAACACCAGCGACTTCTCTCGCGCGCCGGCGGTGACGAGCAGAATGTCGGGACGGACGATGAAGTACTGCTGGTTGTCGCGGAGGACGCCAACGCGGCGGTCCGAGAAGACCGAGAGCACGGTCGAGTTCAACCAGATTCGGATGCTCTCGTAGCCGCGGACCTCGTTCTCGAGCTTCGTGGCGATGTCGATGCCGCGCGTGCCCGCATGGCAGGCTTCAATCGATCCGAAGAACTTGTGGGTCTGCAGGACGAGCTTTCCGCCCAGCCGGTGCTTGTCGTCCACGATCAGCGCCCGCACGCCCGCCTTCGCGAGTTCGATCGCGGCCGTCAGGCCGGCCGGGCCGCCGCCGATGATCAGGCACTCGACCTCCACGGTCTCGATCGGGTGCGTGCCAGGCGTGCCGGTCACGTCGGGAAGGACGGGCAGGCCGTCGAGCGGCTGCACCTGCATCCCGGGGTGAACGACGACCATGCACGACTTCACGGGCAGGCCGTTGGCGACGACCGTGCACTGGGCACACTGGCCATTGGCGCAAAAGATGCCCTGCGGCGCACCATCCTTGGGATGATGGCCGAACGTCCGGACGCCGTTCGCGAACAGCGCCGACGCGATGGTCTCGCCGGGCCGCGCCTGGAACGGCTGCCCCTGCCACGAAAACGGCACGTCGGCCGCTTGGGCGACAGGGAGAATTGGATGCTCATGAATACGATGATCAGCCACGGGTATGACTCCTCACCACGCTCGGAGATGACTGGAAGGAGAAGAGCGTGAGTGCACCGACTGGAACAGTGGAGGAACACTCGACCGCACGCATCGGCGGCCGGCTGTGGGGGCGACCCTGGTGGGTCGGAACCGGGCTCGTTTCGACGGTCACCAGAAGGAAAGGATAGCACAGGGGAAGGAGGACGGAGGACGGCGCTGTGCTAGACTCCCGGGCGTGCCCGAAGGAGTGAACTACGCGAAAGCACGCCGGCACTTGATGCGGGCCGATCCGGTCCTCGCGGCGATCGTCGAGAAGCACGGCGCCTGCGGTCTGGCGCAGCGGTCGTCGGAACCCCGCCTGGCGGCGCTCGCGCGGGCTCTGGTCTCGCAGCAGTTGTCGGTGAAGGCCGCGGCGACGATCTTCGCGCGGTTCCTGGCGCTGTTCCCCGATGCTGGCTTTCCAGCCCCCGAAGCCGTTCTTGCCGTTCCCGTGGAACAACTCCGTGCGGTAGGCCTGAGCCGGCAGAAAGCCGGATACCTGCAGGACCTCTGCGGACGCGTCGCGGCCGGAACGCTGCTGCTCGATGAGCTCGATGCCGTGCCGGACGAAGAGGTCATGGCCACGCTCACGGCGGTCAAGGGCATCGGCCGGTGGACCGCGGAGATGATCCTCATCTTCCAGCTCGAGAGGCCAGACATCCTGCCGGTGGACGATGTGGGATTGCTTCGGGCGATACAAAGGGTGTACGGTCTGCGCCGACGCCCGTCGGCGGCGCAGGTCCTTCGACTGGGTGAGAAATGGCGCCCCTACCGGTCGGTCGCGTCGTGGTATCTGTGGACGTCTCTCGATTCCTGACTCTTGGCTGTCCTATGTCGGTGTCACTCGAACAACTGCGGAACGAATTCGATCGCTGGGCACGCGAAGGGCGCGGCGAGCAGATGAAGGATGGCCACCTCGCGGTGACCGAGCAGATCATCGGGATGATGCGTCTGCGGCCCGACAGCCGTGTGCTCGATCTGGGGTGCGGCAGCGGGTGGGCGACCCGGCTGCTGGCGGCCCATGTCCAGGACGGGGTGGCCGTGGGCCTCGACGTGTCGGAGGAGATGGTCCGCCAGGCGCGCAACCACGGGGCGGTGCCGCCCAACGCCAACTTCCGCGTCCTCACGGGTCCGCGGTTTCCGTTCCATGACGGCGTGTTCACCCACTGCCTGTCGATCGAATCGCTCTACTACCACCCGGATATCACGGCTTCGCTCCGCGAAGTCCACCGCGTCCTCGCGCGCGGCGGCCGGGCCTTCCTGATGATGAATTTCTTCCAGGAGAACCCCTACGTCCACCACTGGGCGGGGCTGCTGAGCGTGCCGGTGCATCTGTGGAGCGCGCTCGACTATTGCGACGCGGCCCACGAGGCCGGCTTTGCGGAGTGCAGGCACCTGACGATTCCCGATCCGACGCCGGTGGCGCCCGACTACCGGGGTCCGCACTACGGCGACGCCGAGAAGATGCGCGCCGCCCGCGCGATCGGGGCGCTCGTGGTCATCGCGCAGAAGTAGCCACCGAGCCACAGGGAAGGCAGACGCTCCTCTGTGACCCGGTGCCTCCGTGGCGAGCCTACCGCTTGGGCATCTCCGCTGGCGTCGCGACCGCGGCCAGGAAGGCAATCGGTTCGCCCTTGGTGGTTGGCGGCGTGCCGATCACGTAGAGGATCTCGCCCGCGAACGGCGCTCGGATCTCCTCGACGGTCGTTCCTGCGAAATCCGTGATCCGGCCGATCAACGCGCCTTCCGCGACGGTGTGGCCGCGCTCCACGGCGGGGTAGAAGATGCCCGTGTGCTGGCTGTTGATTACCAGATTTCGCCCGAGGAACACGGGGTGCTCGATTGGATCCGGACCGGTGGTCCGCATCTTCAGATGGCGCAGCACGCCCGCCACGCCCCGTTCGATCCGCTGAATCGACTCCTCGTCGCTCTGGCCCATCGCGCCGGACTCAATCGTCATCCCCGCCTTGCCGCGCGTGATCGCGGTGTTCTCGAGATAGAGCGACGCCGCCGGATCGGTCGGACGTCCGTTGTCGAGCACAATGTGATCGAGGCCGAATGCGAGCGTCAACTGGCGAATCGACTCGACGAGGGCCGGCGACGCGTTGATCGTCCAGTAGAGATACGGCCGCAGCGACTCGTTCGCATCGCCGCAGTGCAGGTCGATCAGATACTGCGTGTGGTCGATGATTTCGCGCGTGATGACGTCGGCAATCCGTTCCGAGATCGTGCCGTCGGCCTTGCCCGGGAAGACACGGTTCAGGTTCTTGTGGTCCCCCGGGGTGTAGTAGATCGCCCGGCCGAGGAACGCCGGCATGTTTGCGACGTGCACCATGACGACGGTGCCCGACAGGTCCTTGGGATCGATGGAGGCCCGCAGTCGCTGCAGTGCGAGGACCGGCGGATACTCCGCGCCGTGGGTGGCGGCCACCAGCGTCAGCACGGGCCCCGCCTTCGCGCCATTGAGAATCGAGAAGGGAATCGTCGTCCCGCCGTCGGCGCCACGCGCCGGCACCGTCAGCTCGCCCGACACCTTCGTTCCCGGCTGCGCGGTCACGCCGCCGATCGTGAACGGAGTCTGTGCCGCAACGCTCGTCGCGAGCGCGAGTACGGCGATCGACAACACGGACATCGAGAAACGCGTACGCATGTGTCCTCCACGGGAGCCAAACGGTACAGCCACGATCCGGAGAGCGCCTGATTGTCTCTGCTGGGAGCGGGCACAAGTCTAGCGAATTCCTACGTTCTCATCCAGCCCGCCGTGTTGTGGAAGTTGACGACGGCCTGCCCCGGGCGGTTGATCGTGTCGCAGGCGTCCCGCTGGGCGTCCGTCAGCATCATGGTCAGCACCGGCAGCACGTCCTCGAGCTGCGCCCGTGTTCGCGGGCCGACGATGGGTGAGGTGATGCCGGGTTGGTCCTTGCACCAGAGCAGGGCGAGTTGGCCCGGCGAGAGTCCGTGCTCGCGCGCCAGGGCCACGAATTGCCCGCCAGCGGCGATCCCCGCCGGCGTGACCCGCCGGGAGTAGATGCTGTTCGGCTGCCTGGCCGCGCGCGAGTCGGGCGGCAGCGCTCCGGCTGCCGGGTACCGTCCGGCGAGCACGCCCTGCGCGATCGGAGCCCAGGGAAGGATCGCCAGGTTGTAACGGATGGCGAGCGGCAGCAATTCGTTCTCGATTCGCCGATCGAGCAGGTTGTACGGTGGCTGCTCGCTCATGTAGCGCGCGAACCCGTGACGCTCGCTCATGGCGAGGGCTTCCATCACCATCCAGGCCGGATGCGTCGAGCATCCGATGTAGCGCACCTTGCCCGCCCGAACCAAATCGGTCAGTGCGCCCAGCGTCTCCTCGATCGGAATCTCCGGGCTGGGTCGATGGATCTGATAGAGGTCGATGTAGTCGGTGCCGAGCCGCCGAAGTGACGCGTCGCACGCCTCCAGGATGTGGTGGCGCGAATTGCCTGCGTCGTTTGGGCCGTCACCCGTCCGGCCGTGGACCTTCGTGGCGAGGATCACCTGATGTCGTCGCCCCGCGAGCGTCCTGCCGACCACTTCTTCGGATCGCCCGCCGTGATAGGTATCCGCCGTATCGATCACGTTGATGCCGGCGCCGAGCGCCGCGTCCACGATCCGTCCCGCCTCCTCGTCTGGCGTCGGCCCGCCGAAGTTCAAGGTGCCCAGAGTGAGCGGCGACACACGCACGCCAGTTCGGCCGAGAAGGCGGTATTCCATGGCGAGATTATGGCCCACACGGACAGCGGGAAGGAAATAGCGAGGAGGAAAGGATGAAAGAGATCACTGCTGGACGGTCACGCGGAACGTGACGGAGCGGTTGTAGGTCCTGTCGTCATCGCTCATCTCGGAGCGGAGCGGCTGACTGGCGCCGACCCCCTGCGTCGCCGGCCTGAGGCCGCGCAGTCCCCTGGCCTCCAGCGCCGATTGCACCCGTTCGGCCCGCGCCAGGGAGAGCCGCACGTTGATCCCTTCCGAGCCTGTTCCGTCCGTGTGTCCGATCACGTCCACCCTGACGGCGATTCCAGCCTGGAGCACAACGGCGGCAAGTTCCTGGAGTACCGAGACCGCCTGGTCGAGCGTCGCGCCCTCGCCGGGCAGCAGTTCGGTTGTCCCGACGCCGAAGCGAAGGACGATCGTCTCCACGCGGCGTTGGACCGTGCCGATGGCGGCGAGCCCCTCGTCCCCCAGTCGACTGGCGTCGAATCCGAGCACGCCGGGAATCGTCACGGCGCGCTCGCCGGCCGCCGCGATCCAGCGATGAGGTGCCGACCCGCGCGCAGACAGCATGCCGCCGGACAGGGCAAGGGTCACCGATGCCGGCGCCTGCAAAACCGCGCGTGCCCGCGCCTGGACAATCGAAGGCTCTTGTGACACGTACCGTTCCCAACGGCTCGAGACGCGGGTTGCGTCAAGACCGCAGTCGGCGAGAAGCGCGACCGGATCGGCCGCGTACGGATCCACGAACCCCGCGATCGACGACCGCCGCACTCCTCCGTGCTCGCTGACCACGAGGACACCAGGCTCTCGGTCCAGCCGGGCGAGGTAGGCGTCCCAGCGCCGGCCCGCGCGCAGCGAGATCGCGAGCCAGATGGCGACGAGCAGCAGGACGACCGCCCCCACCACCGCGGGCGCGAGCCAGTAGCTTCGTTCGCCCCTGCCGGCGACCTGCAGTTGCAGGCAGCCCTCGAGGTGGTGGCGGGCGTCCTCGAACGGTGTGGCGTCTCCGGAGAACGCCTCGAAGGCCTGGCCGAGCTCGAGTTCGATCACCTCGAGGGCATCGCGCAGCACGCCGCGGAGCCCCGTGGGCGGAGTGCCCCGGACGACCGCAGCCACGTAGGCGTGCTCCGCCTGCTCGACCCACACCGTCAGGTCGCCGACCCGCATCGTGTCGACGGCCTGCTCGGCGTCGACCGAGAACGAATCGCGGACGAAGTCCTGGATCGCGGTCAGCATCCCGGACACGAGGTCTGCGTCCAGGCCGAACCCTGTGTCGGCGGCGACGTGCTGGAGCAGCAGCCCGGTCTTGCGGTGGACGAGGAAGACCTGCTCGACGCGAAACACGAGGCTGTGGCTGAGCACCACCTCGGCGAATGGCCTGCCGGTCCGCCACGCCTGGAACCGCCAACGCAGCGCCCGGACCGAGACGCTGTGCTGGAGCACCTGGTTGAACGAGTCCACGACGGTGCGAAGCGCCTCGGCGATGGCGCGACGGATAGCCGGCCCCATGGCCGGCGACAGCGCCGCGGCAACCTGCCTGCGGTTCTTCTTGATGGACGCGGCGAGGGCTTCGTCGAGGACGGCCGACAACGCAAGGCCGAGACGATTGTCGCGGCGGGCGGCCCGGGCGAGGGATTCGGGCAGGACAGCGCTCAGCTCTGCCGCGCGAACGTCGGGGTCGCCGAGGCGATGCTCGAGTCGGGCCAGCCTGTCCCGCTCAACGGTGAGGACCAGCTGCCGCAACTGCTCGAGCTCGTCCGACCCGACCGGCGGGCTCGCGCCGCCGGCCGCGGAGCCGGTGTCCGCGCCGGGCGACTCGCTCACGGCTTGGCACCGTCCTCGATCGGCAGCGACAGCTCGTCGGCCAGGCGCATCGCCACCTCGTGAAGGATGCCGGCCACGGCCTTGCGGTCGGCCTTTTCGTCACGGAGTTCCTCGACCGCTCGACGCAGGGCGGCGGTCAGGTCGTCCGCCCGGCGCTGGATCTCGTTGTCGAGTCGGTTGGCCTGAGCGAGCAGTTGCTGGCGCAGGTCGCGTTCCGCCGCGGTGGAGTGCTCGCCGAATTGCACCAGGTCCTTGCGCAGGCTCTTCGCGGCCTCGTCGATCTTCGCCAGGGACTCCCCGTCGCCGTTCTCGCGCTCCTTGACCTCGGCGCGCAGCCGCTCGTTGAGCGAATCGATCTCGTTGCGGGCGTAGGCTTCGAGGTTCGCGAGGCCGCGCTTGAGTTCCTCGCGAAGCTCGGTCACCCGCTTGGGCATCTCTTCTTCCAGCCTCGCGAGCCGTTTGTCCATGCCCCGGCTCTGGGCCCCGAAGAGGATCTCTCTGACCTGATCGAGGTTGCCGCTGCCGAGCACCTCGGTGCCGCCTTCGCGCGCCATGGCCGGAGGTCGCTCGGTCGTTCCCTTGTCGCCTGCCGTCTTGTTCTGCGTCTTGTCCATCGAGGCCGCTCCTCTCTCGCCGTTGCCGGAGCCGGGAACACGTGCGACGCCACCATCACGGGGCTGTAAACCGGCCCACGACCATCGTGACGTTGTCGCTGGCGCCGCGCTCGAGCGTCAGATCGAGGAGGCGCCGGCACGACTCCTCCGCCCTGCCGCCCGCGCCGAGGATGTGCGTGATGTCGCTATCGGGCACGTGCTTGGTCAGGCCATCGGTGCACAGCAGGAGGACGTCATCGGCCTGTAGATCGACCAGCCCGACCGACGGCTCGATCTCGCTGCCGACCGCGCTCGTCAGGACGTCTTTCAGCATGTGCCGCCGCCCCGATTCCGGCGCCCGATCCTCCTTGATGACCCCCTGGTCCACGAGCTGCTCGTAGGCGGTCTGGTCGCGGGTGATCTGGCGGAGTTGCCCGTCGCGGAGATAGTAGGCGCGGCTGTCCCCGACATGGACCACGTAAGCGCGCGGCCACATCAGCGCCGCCATCGTCAGCGTCGTGGCCGGATTGCGCCCTTCGGAAGCGAGCCGCTGGCGGACCTGCTGGTGCGCTCGCTCGACGGCTGCCTGGAGCTGGGCGAGGAATTCGTGCTCCGTGTCCACGTCGAAGTCGTAGCAGCAGCCGACCGTCTCGCCGATGTGCTTCGCGAGCGCCTCCACCGCCGTGCCGCTGGCCTGCTTCCCCCCGGCGGCGCCGCCCACACCGTCGGCGACGACGAGCAGGTGCGCAGACGAGTCGTGAAGACTCGCGAACGCTCTCAGATCCTCGAGGCTCGTCTGTTGCACGCGCATCGATCGGTGCAGCGACGCGACGAAGAACTGGTCTTCGTTCTGCGCACGCACCTTCCCCCGGTGCGTGGTTCCGAAGATGTCGATGATCACCCAGTCAACCTCTCAGCATCTGGCCAGCGAGCCAGAGAAACGCCTCGTTGACCCCGACACCTGTTTTGGCGCTCGTCTTCAGGACGAGGCGCCGCTCGCCGTAGAAAGCGGAGAGTTCGCCGTCGCCGATCTGCCACTGGGCCTCCAGGTCGGCCTTGTTGACGGCGATCACCACGGGCACGGCGCCCACGCACTGCTCGACCAGCGTTTGCAGGCTCGACTGCTCCGCCAGCGTCTCCCGCCGCGTCCCGTCGACGACGAAGAAGATCCCCGAGGAACCGCGCAGATAGCTGGCCTGGACGTTCTGGAACTTGTCCTGTCCGGCGAGATCCCAGAGCAGGAGGTTCACCTGGTCGCCGCCGACCGCGACCTCCTTGCGATCGACCTTCACACCGACGGTCGAGTGGTACTTCTCCGAGAATTTCGAGTGGACGAACTGCTGCACGAGGCTGGTCTTGCCGGTTCCGAAGACGCCGACCATGCAGACCTTCTTCTGGATCACGGCCCTCTCCACTTGTGTGTGGGCGTATCTTAGCACTGCTGGGTCGGAGGTGATCCAGAGGCGGAAAATCGCATCACCTCTCGATTCTCACTTCTCGGGTCCCACTCCTGGTTCCAGAAACACCGTGGGCTGGCGAAGCGAGTTCGGCGGTTTGAGGCGACGCTTCGCTAGATCGCCCTGAGCTTCTTGTAGGTGGCGAGGACGAACAGCGCGGCGATCGTCATGGCAAAGCCGTCGATCGCCAGCACCGTCGGTGCCGAGGTGAGGTTGGCGAGATAGCCGGCGGTCAGGCTGCCGAGAGGCATGCCGCCGCGGAAGGCCACCATGTAGATGCTCATCACGCGGCCGCGCATCTCGTTGGGAACGACGAGTTGCACCAGCGAGTTGGCGAGCGAGAAGACCATGATCTGCCCGGCGCCCGCGAGGAAGAGCAGGCCGTAGCTGAGCGCCGGCACGCGCGAGAACGAGAACGCGGCAATGATCAGGCCCAGCGCCACCTGGACGACGAGCGCCGTCGTCCCCATCCGCGAAAAGCGTCCGAGCCACGCGACGACGAGCGCGCCCGCCACCGCCCCTGCGCCCTGGAACGCCATCATCTGACTGTATTCACCGACGCCCAGGTGGAAGACCTTCTGGACGAAGACCGGCAACAGCGTCATCACCGGCATCCCGAGGAACGTCGTCACGAACGCGACCAGCGTGAGGCCGAGCAGCGGACCCTCGTGGCGGACGTACGAGAAGCCGCCCCGGAGCTGTTGCAGCATCGGTTGCGGCGGCAGTGCCGCCCGTTCGGGGATGTTCAGCATCAGCAGCGAGATGATGACAGCCACGAACGAGAGACCGTTCACCGCGAAACAGAAGACGGTGCCGAGTGTGGCGAGCGCGAGGCCGGCGAGCAGCGGTCCGATGATGCGCGCCAGGTTGAACTGGATGGAGTTCAGCGCAATCGCGTTCGGCAGGTCCTTCTTCTCGATGAGCGACGGGACGAGCGACTGGTACGCCGGACCTCCGAACGCCTGCGCGCAGCCGTTCATGAACGAGAGCGAGAGGACGTACCAGACCGACAGCGAGATCGCACGTCCGGCGCCGTCCGACGCGGGGTGCACGACCTGCAGGTAGACGAGCGCGGCCAGCGTGAACGCCGACGTCATCTGGATGTACTGCGAGGTGAGCAACACGCGTCGCCGGTCGCGGCGGTCGGCTACCACGCCACCGATCAACGTGAAGAGCATGATCGGCAGCTGTCCCAGGAACGCGTCGAGCCCCAGGTAGAACGCCGACCCGGTGATCGTCAGCACGAGCCAGTTCTGCGCGACGTTCTGCATCCACGTGCCGATGCTCGACGTGCACGCGCCCAGCCAGAGATTGCGGAAGTCTCGGTAGGTGAAGGCGGCAGCCAGGCGTCGCAGAGCGGGGGTGGTGGGCTGGGCCAGCGCCGGCCCACCGGCTGGAGCGTCGGCGTCGGGAGGTACGGGCAGAGGTCCGGCGGCGCCGGTGGTTTCAGCCATGAGCACGAAAGGCGACGAGCCATGGTAGCACGCAGGGCTTGCTTTCGGTTCGAGCTTTCGCTATTCTTTCTCTAGAGAAGAAAAAGCGAAATGAGGACCGATGGCCACTAGCGCATTGGCGCGCACCGACCTCGAAGCCATCCTGCGGGCGCGGAAATTGGACCGGACGGTCGCACGACCGGATGCCACACCCGACAGCCAGCAAATACTGCCGACAGGCATGGCCGCGCTCGACGCCCGCCTCGGCGGAGGGTTGCCTCGCGGGCAAGTGTCGGAACTGACTGGTGTCCGTTCCTCGGGGCGCACCAGCCTGATGTCCGCCATGCTGGCGGCGGCCACACACCGCAGTGAACTGGTGGCACTGGTCGATCCGCTCGACATGTTCGATCCCGAATCGGCGGCGTCGTGCGGCGTGCTCCTCGATCGGGTGCTCTGGCTCAGAGGAGACGCCTCCAGCCGCGGCCCTGAACGGACACGGGCGCAGCCGGTGTACGAGCGCGCGCTCGACCGCGGCGTGAAGGCGCTCAATCTCGTGCTGCAGGCCGGAGGCTTCGACCTCGTCGTCTTCGACATGGCGGACGTTCCGGCGGACGCCATCCGTCGCCTGCCGTTCACGACGTGGTTCCGCCTGCAGCGCGTCGTCGAAGGCAGCCGCACCGCCTGTCTGGTCATCGCCCCGGTGCCGACGACGAGAAGTGCGGATGGCGTCAGCATCCAGCTTTCGCATGGTGAGCGTCGCCGCGACGCCACCCGCGAGTGGAACGAGCGGCTGTTCCTCGGGTTCGAACTTTCCGCCCGCATCGTCCGCGCCTGCGAACCGGAAGAGGCGGCGGTCGATCTGCGATTCAGGGCATAGCAGCCCATAGACGGGCTGATAGAGGGCGTGATGTTTGCGTGCCTGTTCCTGCCGCCATTCTGCGCGAGCCTGCTCGAACCCACGCCGGATCCCGGCGTGGTCGAAATGATTGCCCGCGAGTTCTCGCCGCGCGTCGAGGTGCATCGCCCGGGTCTCGTCACGCTCGATATCGACGGCCTGGGTCGCCTGCTCGGTGCGCCCGCGCAGATAGGCCAGGAACTGCGCCGGACGGCGGCTGACCGCGCCAGTCACCCGCACATCGCGATTGCCGCCACGCGCACGGCAGCCCTGCTGCTGGCGCTCGGCCGTGCCGGCGTCGCGGTCATTCCCGCGGGCGGCGAGCGGCGCGTCCTGGCGCCGCTGCCGCTCGGCGTGTTGCGGCAGTATCCACTGGAGCGTGGTACGCAGGAGCGGCTCGCCACCGTCCTCGATCTCCTGCGGAGATGGGGATTGAAGACGCTGGGCGAACTGGCGTCGTTGCCCGGGCCGGCGTTGTCCGAGCGGCTGGGGCAGGGCGGCATGATCTGGCAGCGCCTGGCGCGTGGCGAGGAACTCGAACCGCTCGTCGCGAGCGAGCCGGAGGCGCCGATCGAGGAGACGGTGGAACTCGAGTGGCCGGTCGAAGGTCTCGAGCCGTTGGCCTTCGTGCTCGCGCGGCTGTTCGAGCCGCTTTGCGAGCGCCTGGCCGTGCTCGACCAGGCGGCCGTTGTCCTGCACGCGACCTTCCGTCTGGCGTCGCGCGAGACGACGGCGCGCGTGCTGCAACTTCCGGCGCCGATGCGCGATCCGAAGGTGCTGCGGACGCTGATCCTGCTGCACCTGGAAGCGCAGCCGCTCGGGAGCGGCGTGGACCGCGTGACGATACGGGTCGAGACGGCTCCCGCGCGCGTCACGCAGTTCTCGCTGCTGTCGCGCGCGCTCCCGTTTCCCGAGAAGATGGCCACGCTGATCGCGCGGCTCTCGGCGTTGCTCGGCGACTCGCACGTCGGCTCTGCCGTCGTCGTCGATTCTCATCGCCCCGGTGCGTTTGCGATGACACCGTTCTCGGTGGCGGGATTGCCGAGACCATCGTCCGCGTGGCCGCCCGCGGTGTCGGGGCGGTCTGACGCCGAGGTGCCGCGCGTGGCGCTGCGCCGGTTCCGCCTGCCGGTGGCGGCGCGTGTGCAGGTGCACGAAGGCCGGCCCGTGCGCGTCTCGTCGGACCGGCGAGGTCTCGAAGGCGGGGTGGTGGACGAGGCCACCGGTCCGTGGCGGACCTCGGGCGAGTGGTGGAAGGTGGGTGCGGGCCGAGTCGAAGGAGCCTGCCCTGAGCGAGGCCATGGAGACGGTGCGGGACGAGTCGAAGGGTGGAATCGTGACGAGTGGGACGTGGCGCTCGGCGATGGAGCCGTCTACCGCATCTACCGCGATCGCGTGCGCGACCGCTGGTTCATCGACGGGGCGATCGACTAGGGGTTGGGGAGTGTACATCGAACTGCATTGCCGCTCCGCGTTCAGCTTTCTCGAGGCCGCCTCGCTGCCCGAGGCGCTCGTCGACCGGGCGGCGGAGCTTGGCTATCCCGCGCTGGCGCTCGTCGACCGCGACGGCGTCTACGGCGCGCCGCGCTTTCACAAGGCCGCGGCGGCCGCCGGCATCCGGCCGATCACTGGGGCGGAACTGACCATCAGCAGCGATCAGTTGTCAGGTTCCCACCATCCACTCGCCACCAGCTTCCGTCTGCCCGTTCTCGTCGAATCCGCCGCCGGCTACCAGAACCTCTGCCGCCTGGTAACGCGGATGAAGCTGCGATCGCCGAAAGGGGAGGGGGCGCTGTCGCTCGAAGAGTTCGAGGGGCAGACGGCCGGCCTGGTGGCGCTCGTCGGACGTGAGGCGCTCTGCGGCGGGCGACATGGCGTCGGCGGCCTGGTCGATCGCCTCGTGCGCCTGTTCGGCCGGTCGCAGGTGTACATCGAGATGCAGCGGCATTTGATCAGGGACGAGGAGGCCGACAACCAGGCGTTGCTCGCGCTGGCTTCCGCGTTTCACGTGCCGGTGGTCGCCAGCAACGGCGTCCGGTTCGCGACGCCCGCGGATCGCCCGCTCCACGACGTCCTTACCTGCATCCGCCACAAGACGACGCTGGCGGCGGCGGGGCGGAAGCTGGCGTTCAACGCCGAACGATTCCTGAAGCCGCGCGAACAGATGGCCGCGCTGTTCCACGACGTGCCGGACGCGATGAAGAACACCGAGGCGCTGGCCGATCGCCTCCGCTACACCATGGCGGACCTCGGGTACCGCTTCCCGGAATATCCCGTGCCGGTCGGCGAGACGATGGCGTCGTTCCTGCGGAAGATGACGGAAGTCGGCGCGCGGGAGCGGTACCGGCCGTATCACGACAAGGCGCGCGCGCAGATCGCCCGCGAGCTGGCGCTCATCGAGAAGCTGAACCTCGCCGGCTACTTCCTGATTGTCTGGGACATCGTGAACTTCTGCCGGCAGCAGGGGATTCTCGTCCAGGGCCGGGGCTCGGCCGCCAACAGCGCTGTCTGTTACAGTCTCGGCATCACGGCTGTCGATCCGGTCGGGATGGATCTGCTGTTCGAGCGGTTCCTCTCGGAGGAGCGCGGCGAGTGGCCGGACATCGACCTCGATCTCCCGAGCGGCGACCGCCGCGAGCGCGTCATCCAGCACGTCTACGAGAAGTACGGCGAGCACGGTGCGGCGATGACGGCCAACGTCATCACGTACCGCGGGCGGAGTGCCGCACGCGAGGTGGGGAAGGCCATCGGCATCGAACCGGCGCAGGTCGACCAGCTCGCAAAGGTGATGCACAATTTCGAGTTCAAGGACGCAGGCGAGACGCTCGCGAAGCATCTCGACGCGATTGGCCTCGATGCCGGCGAACCGCGCCTGCGGCTCTTCTCCGAACTCTGGCAGGCCGTCCAGGATCTGCCGCGCCACCTGGGCCAGCACTCCGGCGGCATGGTGATCTGCCAGGGGCGTCTCGACAGCGTCGTGCCGCTCGAGAACGCCAGCATGCCCGGGCGAGTGGTCGTTCAGTGGGACAAAGACGACTGCGCCGACATGGGGATCGTGAAGATCGATCTCCTCGGTCTCGGCATGATGGCGGCCCTGCAGGATTCCTTCGAGCTCGTCAACAGTCGTCGTCCCCACGCCACGGCACCGCTGGGCCTCTGGAACCTGCCGCAGGACGACCCGGAGGTGTACCGCATGCTGCAGGCCGCGGACACGATGGGCGTGTTCCAGGTCGAGTCGCGCGCGCAGATGGCGACGTTGCCCCGCCTCAAGCCGGCACGCTTCTACGACATCGTCGTCGAGGTGGCGCTCATCAGGCCGGGGCCGATCGTCGGGCAGATGGTGCATCCCTATCTGAACCGGCGTGCGGGGCGCGAGCCGGTCGAATATCCGCACCCGTCGCTCGAACCGATCCTCGCGCGCACGCTGGGCGTGCCGCTGTTCCAGGAGCAGTTGCTGCGCATCGCGATGGTGGCGGCCGGATTCAGTGGCGGCCAGGCCGAGGAACTGCGCCGCGCGCTCGGGTTCAAGCGGTCCGAGCAGCGGATGAAGAAGATCGGGGTGCAGCTTCGCGAGGGGATGGCACGGCAGGGGATTACCGGCAAGCCGGCCGAGGACATCATCTTGTCGATTTCGTCGTTCGCGCTGTACGGCTTTCCCGAGTCGCACTCGGCCAGCTTCGCGCTCCTCGTCTATGCGAGCACGTACCTCAAGGCGCATTTCCCCTCGGCGTTCTACGCCGCGCTGCTCAACAACCAGCCGATGGGATTCTACCATCCCGCCACGCTGGTGAAGGATGCGCAGCGGCACGGCGTGCGGTTCGCGCCCGTGGATGTGCAGCAGTCCGACTGGTCCTGCACGGTCGAGGTCGATGGCGCCGTACGGCTGGGGCTGAGGTACGTCAGTGGATTGAGAGAACACGTGGGACGCGCCATCGCGGGCACCGAGGTCCGCGGTCACCACGTCCCGAGTGGCACGGGCGTCCCGCATCCGGACAGGCGAGACGCCTGTCCCACTCCGATCCCGAGTGGCACGGGCGTCCCGCCCGTGGATCTGCGGTGTCCCAAGTGCCGCTGCGACGATCAGTCGATGCTGGAGGTGACGCCGCAGGGGCGACACCTCACGGTGTTCTGCAACAACTGCGCGCACGACTGGATGTTGGAGGTGCCGCGGTTCCAGTCGGTGGACGATCTGGTCGCGCGGATCGGCATCAGCCGCGAGGAACTGTCGGTGCTGGCCGAAATCGGCGCGCTTCACGCGTTGGGCCACAACCGACGCGAGGCGCTGTGGCAGGTCGAACGGGCGGTTCGGCCGGCGGGAGAGCTATTCGAGGGAGACGTCGCCCGGTCGGATGACGACCGCGAGGGAACGTGTCCTCTGCCCGGCATGTCGGCGATCGAGCGCGTGGTGGCCGACTATGAGGGGACGGGCCTCACGATTGGTCCGCATCCGATGGCGATGCGCCGCGAGGAGATGAGCTTGCGTGGCGCGCTGCGCGCGGCCGACCTGCCGCGTCAGCGGCACGGCCGGCGCGTGCGCGTGGCTGGTGCCGTCATCACGCGTCAACGTCCGGGCACGGCCAAGGGGTTCGTATTCCTCACGATCGAGGATGAAACGGGCATCGCCAACATCATCGTGCGGCCCGACCTGTTTGCCGAGCAGCGGATGACTGTCATCCACGAGCCGTTCCTGCTGGTGGAAGGCACGCTCCAGAACCAGGAAGGGGTCACCTCGATCCGCGCCGAGCGGATGGAGGGCCTGGGCGGCCCACGGGTGGAGGTGGAGGCGCGGGACTTCTACTAGACACCGCCACCGACGGCCGACCGCGCTGCAGCACGATTCCCGAGTTTCGACACAGATCGCGCGGAGAGCGCCGTCAATCGTTGAAACCGTGATCCTCGATCAACGTTTCCAGCACCGCCATCTGGCGCCGGTTGAGGTTCACGACCCGGAATCCCACATCCCAGAAGTCGGAGTTGACGTCCCGGCGGCACCACAGGCTCGTGGCGTCGAATTCAAGGCGTTCGCCATTTCTCGACTGGCCGGGAAGGAGCATCGACATCTTGATGGTGCGCCCGGGGCGCATCCGTTGGGTCCTCAAGAGCATCACGCCCTCCGACGTGATGTCCACCAGATAGCCGACCCGCCGGCGAGTCTCGGCGTTGAGAACGCGAAGATAGTAGAGAAGGTGTCGTCGCTTGAGCTTGCGCCGCTCGGGCATCGCTTGGCTCCTTCGGGGGCCACGCTACTCGCGGTAGTTGCCGAATTGCAGTTCCACACCGAAATCCTGTTCCCGCAGCAGTGTCATCACGCCCTGCAGTTCGTCGCGCGATGGCGACGAGATCCGCAGTTGATCGCCCTGGATCGCCGGCTGGACCTTCTTCAGCTTGCGGTCTTTCAGGAACTTCACGATCTCCCGGGCCGCTTCGGTCGGGATTCCCTGCTGCAGGGTGACCGTTCGCCGTACGGTGTCGTTCGCGCCATGCTCGATTTCGCCCCGCTTCATGTTCTTGAGCGGCACCTTGCGCCGAACCAGCCGCGTTTCGAGCACTTCCCACAGCGCCTGCATCTTGAACTCGTCATCGGCCGTCAGGACGAGGGTCCCTTCCGTCCGGTCGAAATCGATGGCCGCTTTCGATCCCTTGAAGTCGTAGCGCTGGGCGACCTCTTTCCGCGCCTGGTTGGTGGCGTTGTCCACTTCCTGGAGATCGACCTTCGACGTCACATCGAACGATGGCATGAGGGAATCTTACACCCGGCCGCCTGCTTGATCAGCAGGATCCGCTCGTGGACGGGGGGCAGGCGTTCCGTTCTCCGCTCGATCGGGATGGCGTCGCTTTCAGGGGGACTCGAGACAGGGTGTTCACGGTGCGCTTGGTGGTGCCCACGCGGCTTCCGCCCCGCTACGCCGTCGCGCGGTCAGCCTGCGAACGCGACGACGTCCGCGGGCGCACCTCGGGAATCGGCGGGATGGTTCCGTGCTGGGGCCTTCTCCAGAAGTCCATCGCCGACACCCGATGCACGCAGCCAACCGTGCAGAACGGCGCGCACGACTTCGGCGCGTTGAACTCGCGCCGCGCGTGCTCCCGGCTGTAGAGTTCGAGGGGAATTGCCGGATATCCGCGCTGCTGCGAGCAGAGATGCACGAGGCCCTCTTCGCACACGTAGAAATAGCGCGCGCCGGCTCGGCATCGCCAGTCGTTCGGCAGGCCGTCCGCCAGGTTCTGCTGGAAACCGCGAATGCCCGTATAGAGGTTCTGGAGCAGTTGGCGGATGCCGTTGACTGTCCGATTCACGTCCTGCCAGACCAGCCGCTCGGCCGGCCCGAGCGGCTTCAGACTGCCCGACCCGTCGTGGATGATCCCGATGGACGTCGAGAAGCCGAGTTCACGGGCTCGCGCGTTGATCGTCCGCGCGTCGTCGGGGTTGCGCGTGCCGGCGCCCAGGACCGAGTTGATGTTGACGTCGAAGTCCGCGAACTGGCTCAACCACTGCAGCTTCCGGTCGAGCAGCCGGAGGCTCTTCTTCGACATCGCGTCGGGCTCGACGTTGTCGATGCTGATCTGCAGGTAGTCGAGACCCGCCTCGTTGAGCGCCTCGATCTTCTTCGGCGACAGCAGATAGCCGTTGGTGATGAGACCCGCGATCATCCCGCGCGTACGAACAGCGGCGATCAGCCGCTCGACGTGAGGGTGTAGCAGCGGCTCACCGCCGCTGCACGCCACGACCGACGTCCCAAGGTCTGCGAGCTTGTCCACCCAGCGCTCGAGCGTCTCGATGGGGACAGGCAACGACACCTTGTCGTACTCGTTGCAGTAGCCGCAGTCGATGTTGCACCGACGGACCGGGACGATGTGGACGAGGAGCGGGTGGCCGATGTCGACCAGCCCGCGCACCAACTCACGCGTGGCTCGCGCGTTGCGAGCCGCCTTTCGCAGTAGCCTCATGGTTGTCCCGAACTGATCTTACCCTCCACCCGGGCTGAGCCGGCTTGAATCGAGGCGAACGGTCCCGAGGAGCCGGCGAACGGGCATCTGTCGGGGTTGAAATGGCTTGGCGTTCTCGAAACCATTGATTACAAGGCGCTTACGAAGATCGTCGCCTTGCACCTTCAGCCGCGGTCTGGTACTATCGTTCCGCTATGCGCAAGCTTCCGCTCGGGCAGTCGCTTCAAGTGATCCGCCAGGGTTCCCTGAACTGGCGCGCCGAACGTCCCATCGTCGTGTCGTTCGAAGTGACGGACGCCTGCACCTGTTTCTGCAAGCATTGTGACCATGGAGGTCTGCGCGACACCTCTCGCGACATGAAGCCGGCCGACTACCGGGAGTACATGAACGTGCTCAAGCCGGTCGTCGTCCAGATATCTGGCGGTGAACCGTTGATGCGCGACGATCTGACGGAGGTCGTACGCCAGATCAAGCAGCCGAACAGCCTGCCGTTCGTCATTCTCGTGTCGAACTGGTCGCTCATGACCGAGGAGCGGTACGTCGAGCTGTGCCGGGCGGGAGTGGACCAGTTCAGCGTGAGCCTCGACTTTCCTGACGAGCGCCACGACGAGTTCCGCGGTCACGCCGGGCTCTACGAGCACTTGAGCCAGATCGTGCCGAAGGTGGCGAAGCTCGGATACGACAACATCTGCCTGAACAACTGCATCACCTCCGAGAACGTGGGGTACATCAACGCAGCCGCCGACAAGGCGAAAGAGTGGGGCGTCAACATCAACTACAGCGCCTACTCACCGCGCCGCACCGGTTGTCGCGACTACTTTCTCCGCACGCCGGAGCAGCTCGAGACGCTGGGCGGCGAGCTCGAGCGCCTGAAGACGCGCATCGACAGCCGGTGGGTGACCAACTCCATCACGACGATCGACGCGACCGAGCGGTACTTCCGAACGGGTGGGGCGCCGGGGTGCAAGGCCGGCCTGCGGTGGCTGGTCGTCACGTGCGATGGCAAGCTGCAGCCCTGCTCGATGCAGTTCAAGCGATACGACCTGCATGATCAGGCCCGCATGGTCAGCGAGTTCACGGCGCACAACACGTGCGACGAGTGCTATGTGGCGATCCGCTCGAGTCTGGACAAGCCGTTCGTCCAGCTGCTGCGCGAGAACGTGACCGGATTCTTCTCGTTCAGCAATTCCGGACCGGGCGACAGAGCCAACGCCGCGTGCTGACCGCCAATCAGCTCACGACCTGAGAAGGGGTCCGACCCCATTTCGCGGCGCCTTCTCGCCTATTCCTGGACCCACCCGGTGGCCGGATCGTCGGCCAGGTCATCGATCCCTGGACTCACGACAATGCGCGGACCGACGAGTGGTCGCGATCGGGCACCCAGGCGCAGGCCGCTCGAGACGCCTGGCCTGAACTGCGCCGTGCGCTCCTTCTGTTTGCGGTGATTCTGCCGATAACGATATAGACAGGATATGTTCGAGGCCAGGTCGAAGGTCGAGACATGAAGAAGCTACGAATCACGGAAGTCGAGGCGGGAGAAGTGGTTGCGCGGGCTGTGACGACGAACAGCGGCGTGGTGCTGATGCAGCCCGGTGCTGTCCTGACATCCGATCTCATCAGCCGCCTGGTCAACCTCGGCGTCGACATGATCGCGGTGGAAGGCACGGGACCCGACACGAAATCGGTCGAGGTCCAGTTGGCCGAGTTGGCGGATCGTTTCACCGGCCACGAGCAGGATCCGCTCATGATGGAACTGCAGGCGATCATCGCCACCCGCATTCGCCAAGGGGCAACGGACGGTTGTGATGCTGGATAAGTCCCACGTCCGGGAGAAGGTGGAGGGCATGAGCAACATGTCCACCATCCCTGACATCGTGACGAAGCTGCGCCGGATGATGGCCAGCCCGACGGTCTCCGCGGCGATGGTGGGCGACGAGATCTCGAAGGACCAGGTTCTGGCCGCGAAGGTGCTCCGGCTGGTCAACAGCGGGTTCTACGGCTTTCGCACGCCAATCACGACCATCACGCAAGCGATGGTGCTGCTCGGCTTCGACGTCGTGAAGACGCTCGTGCTGAGCGCATCCGTGCTCGACATCCTCGAGCTGATGAACCGGTACCTGTCGGGCCTGTGGGAACACTCGCTGGCGACCGCGCGCGTGGCGAACGCCCTGGCCGAGCGCCTCTGCATCCCGAACCCGGAGGAAATCGCCGTCTCCGGTCTGCTCCACGACCTCGGCAAGGTCGTCATCGCGCAGCGTTTCCCCGCCGAGCACCAGGAGATCCGCGTCCTCGTCCGGGCACGCGGGTGCCTTCAGATCGAGGCCGAACGCGAGGTGCTCGGTTCCACGCATCCCGAGATCGGGATGTGGCTGCTCAAGAAGTGGGGCTTGCCGGCCAAGCTCTTCTATCCGATTGCCTACCACACGCGGTTCCATCGGACGCGGGATTTCGCCGATCGGACGGCCATCATTCATCTGGCCGACGTGATGTGCCGCGCGCGCGGCTACGGCAGCCCGGGCGACAACCGCGTGCCGGCCATCAATCGCGACGCGTGGGCTCTCGTCAGGATCACGATGACCGATGTCGAGGACGTGTTCATCCAGCTCGACTCGGAACTCTCCGACATGCTGGCGGTATGACGGGATTGAGGCGGGTGCTGTGACCGAGGATCGGGAACTGCTGCTGGCGTTGCCCAAGCCGATCGCGGTGCTGTCGGCGCGGCTCGATGTGCGGGTCGCCAACGACGCGTTCGCGAAGCTCCTGCGGCGCCCCCAGGAGGATCTCGATGCCCTCGGCGAGGCGGTTCGCTCGACCTCATCGCTCGCGTCGGCATTGACCCGCGCCGTGTCGAAGCTGCGGACGGTTGGCTGGACGAGCGATGTCCGCTGGGCGTCGCCGAGCGACGACGGGCAGGTGTTCGACGTGCACCTGACGCGGGCGCGTCCGGATTCGTACGTCGTGGTGTTCGACGAGATCTCTCAGCACCTGAAGATCGAAGAGATTCAGAGCCGCGCGCGCGGCTACCTCGAGGCGGTACTCAACCACCTCCAGCTGGGCGTGATCGTTCTCGACGGCGACTTCAACACCACCTTTTTCAACAACGATCAGGCCTCACTCTTCAAGCGGCTGGGTGTCGACAAGTCGATCTTCGAGATCATCGGGAGCCCAATCAGCGACGTCTACACGATCTTCAGCCGCGATGACTGGGAAGGGATCTACTCGAGGGTGCTTCGGGCGGGCGAGGTGGTGACGTGGGCCAAGCTGCCGTACCCGAGGGCCAACCCCACCAACTATTTTCTCGTGACCATCGTGCCGCTCAGCGCCGAGGAGGACCGTCTGCCCGGGGCCATCTGCATCACCGATGACGTGACGCGGACGGTGGCCCTCGAGAACGAGTTGATCAGGAAGGAGCGGCTCGCGCTCGTCGGTCAGATGACGATCGCGCTGAATCACGAGATCAACAATCCGCTGACCGCCATCCTCGGCACCGCCGAGTCGATGCTCTTCGGCGGCACGCTGACGCCGGAGCAGGTGACGCGCGTCGAGACGATTCGCACGAACTCGCTGCGCATCGTGGACGTGACCCGGCGCCTGCGTGAGATCGAGGAGATCCACCTCACCGAGTACATCCAGGGCGGGCCGATGATGGTGGACCTCCACGCGAGCGGACCGAAGGGCGGGAAGTAGCGCTCCGGCCCTGGGCGGTCCCTATCGCTTCCCGCCGCTTCGCGCGGCCGTCATCATGATCTCGACCAGGCCGTCCGGCGCGACCAGTCCGGCCTCGACCGTCGCACGGGCCGGAAACCGGCCGCCAAACGCCTCCCGGTACGCCAGGTTCATCGCTCCGAACGTCTTCAGGTCGGGCAGGTAGACCACCGAATCGACGACGTCCGCCCAGTCGAATCCCGCCGCCTCGAGCGTTCGACCGATGCGCGCGAGCGTTTCCCGGGTCTGCGCAGCCGCGTCGCCCTTGTTGGACACCGTCGAGCCGAGCATCCCGGACAGGAACAGCCGATCACCGACGCGGATGGCGGAACTCAGGACCGGGTTCGGCTTGCCAGGCGTGCCATCGGCGTTCGGCGTGCTCAACACGTTCCGCGGCGCGTCCTTCACCGCCAGCATCGTGATCTCGACCAGGTACTGCGGAGCCGTGAGGCCGGTCTTGACCGTGGCGCGGACGGGCGGGTTCGCGGGAAAGCCGGTGCGGTACACGGTGTTCATGTCCTGGAACAGCGCCGTGTCGGTGATGTACACCCGCGAGGAAACGACGTCGGCGAGCGTCATGCCGGCGGCCGCGAGGATCTCGCGGGCGTTCTCAAGCACGGTCCCGGCCTGTGTCTTCATGTCGCCGGGCACCGCGGTGTTGTCCTTGCCGTTCCGCGACACGAGGCCCGACAGGAACAGCGTGTTCTTCGATTGGATCCCGTAGCTGTAGGGGCTCGGCGATCGAAGCCACGAGGGCGGATGGATGATGCGGCGCTCGACCCCGTCGCGCAGGGCGACCATGCTGATTTCGATCAGCGCGTCCGGAACCACGAGATTGGCGGTGACGGTCGTGCGTGTGGGCGGGTCCTTCGGCCAGTACTTCCCGTAGACCTCGTTCATGGCGCCGAAGTCGCTCTGGTTCTTCAGGTACACGGTGACCGCCGCCACCTGTTCCATGCGCGACCCGTGCTGCTTCAGCAGGCCGGCCAGGTTGTCCAACGCACGCGTCGTCTGCGTTCGGACGTCTCCCGCGACGATCTTCCCGTTCGTGTCGGTCGGCAGCATCCCCGCCAGGTAGACGAAGTCCCCGGCGACGACCGCGGGGCTGAACGGGGCAGGCAGGGCGGGCGTCTGGGCGCGGGCCGAGCCCACCATCCCGATGGAAACCGCGAGTGCGAAGATGACGGGTGCCCGGCGCATGTACACCTCCTGGATGACTCGATTGGTACGGGACCTCCGCTGATTCCACGCAGCGGGCGACCGGACGCTCCGGGTGTGATTTTCCGGTTCGGAAAACACCTCCCAGAGTGTCTAATAGATCCGTGATTGAACGACGTCGTTCGAAACTCCATGGGTGGGGCGTGTTCGCGAGCGAACGCATCCCGAAGAACAAACGCATTATCCACTACGCCGGCGAGAAGATCACGCATCGCGAGAGCGTCATCCGCGAGAAACGATATCTCGAGCAGGGCCGGATCTGGTGCTTCAAGCTGAATAACCGCTGGGTGATCGACGGCGCGATCGGAGGCAACGTCGCGCGCTTCATCAACCACTCCTGCACGCCCAACTGCTACGCGCAGATCGTGGACGGCGTGATCTGGATCCGTGCGTCGAAGCCGATCGACGCCGGACAGGAGTTGACCTACAACTACCAGACCGAAGGCGAGCAGTCGATTCAGTGCCGCTGTCGGCCGGGGTGTCGGACGAGGTTGTAGGTGGAACTCCTCTACCTTCACGGCTTCGCATCCTCGCCGGATTCCGGGAAGGCGCGTTACCTGGCCGATCGTCTGGGGCCCTTCGGGTGCCGGCTGCACGTGCCGGATCTGAACGAGCCGGACTTCTCGACGCTCACCGTCACCCGCATGCTGGACGACGTGGATCGGACGATTGCCGCGATTCCAGCCGGCCCCGTGATGTTGATTGGGTCGAGCCTCGGCGGCTTCGTGGCGCTCCACGCCGCGGCCCGGCGTGCCGCCGTTACCGGCGCGCATCCAATTGCCGGTCTGATCCTGCTCGCACCGGCCGTCGACTTCGCATCCTCCCGGGAGTCGCACCTGACGCCAGCCGACATCGACGACTGGCGACGGACGAATCGACGCGACGTGTTCCACCACGCGTACGGCAGGACCGTGCCCGTACGGTTCGCGCTCTACGCGGACGGACACGGGTACGACGCGTTCGGCGTTCGAGTGGACGTGCCGATGCTCGTCTTCCAGGGGATCCGGGACACGATCGTCCGGCCCGAATCGGTCATCGAATTCGCCGCTTCGCGCCCGAACGTCACGCTGCGCCTGCTCGACGATGATCACCAGTTGCAGAATCACCTCGACGAGGTCTGGCGGGAAAGCGCAGCCTTCCTTGGTCTCGACAGGACGCCATGATCCGCGGCGTGTGCTGCCTGGCGATCGCCGCGGTGCTTCTGCCGCCCGGTGGGCCGGAGCCGCCGCTGCGGCCGTGCATCGAGACGACGCGCCAGTCAGCGACGCCCGACACCATCCCCTCGACAGCCGCCTACCTCGTCGTCGATATCGCGTCGGGCCGCCGGCTCCATGTGGCCCGTGAAGACAGACTGCGCGCGCCCGTGCTTCCCGGCTCGATTCTCAAGATCGCCACGCTGATTGCCGCGCTCGATTCCGGCGTCATCGAGGCCGGAACACGGATCGCCTGCCAGCGCCGCCTCGACGTGGATGGCCGGCATTTCACGTGCTCCCACCCGGATGTCGGGCACCCGCTCGGACCGGCCGAGGCGCTCGCGCACTCCTGCAACTACTTCTTCGCGTCCGTGGCTTCGCGGATTAGACGCGACGCGCTCGACCGGGCCATGGTCCTGCTCGGTCTCCCGCCGTCGACTTCGTCGTCGCGGCTGGTGTCGGCAGCGCTTGGCGTCGAAGGCGCACGCATCACGCCCGAAGACCTGCTGGCCGCGTTCGTGCGGTTGACGACGGGCTCGTCCCGTCTCGCGCCCGGGACACGCGACATCCTGCTCCAGGGGCTGCGCGGTGCGGCGGACTACGGAACGGCACACGCGTTTCACGAGCGTGGCGTGTCCGCGTTGGCGAAGACAGGTACGGCGCCGATGGATGGCGGTGGCTACCAGGGGCTCGTCGTGGCCGTGACCCCATCCGAACACCCTGCACAAGCAGTCGTCGTGATCGTTCCTGGCGCGGCTGGCATGGATGCCGCGCTGATTGCCGCGAAGCTGGTGGCCGGGCGCACGGTGCGGGTCGGACACGCACGGCCGGACGGCGGATTCGATGTCGAGAGGATCCCGCTCGAAGAATATGTCGGCCGCGTCGTGAGCGGGGAGGTCGGTGGCCGTGCGGGGGACGAGGCCGAGAAGGCGGTGGCGATCGTGGCCCGGACCTTTGCGCTGGTGAATCAGGGCCGGCACGCCGCCGAGGGATTCGATCTCTGCGACCTGACGCACTGTCAGGTCATGGGACGTGCCTCTGTGCGCGGTGTGGCTGCGGCTCGAGCGACTGAGGGGCAGGTCGTGCTGTTCGGCGGGCAACCGGCGCCGGTGTTCTACACGGCCTCGTGCGGCGGCTATTCCGAGAAGCCGTCTCGCGTGTGGCCGAAGGCCGTCGACCAAGGGTATCTCGTGTCCCGACCTGAGCCCGGGTGCGCGCGGAGTTCGGCCTGGCAGAGTGACGTGTCGGCGCAAAGCCTCGAACGGGCGTTACGTGTGGCCGGGCTGCGCGGCGGCGCTCTGCGCGATCTGCGCGTGCTGGAGCGAAGTGAGTCCGGCCGCGTGATTCGCGTCCAGGTGGATGGCTTCTCACCGCCAGCACTTGGCGGTGAGGAGTTCCGCCTGGCTGTCGGCCGCTCGCTCGGGTGGCAGCACCTCAAGAGCACGCTCTTCGATGTGAGGCGCACCGCGGCCGGCTATCGATTCGACGGTCGAGGATCCGGGCACGGTGTCGGCCTGTGTGTCACGGGGGCGAGTCGGCGCGCGAGGGCTGGCCAGCGCGCCAGCGCAATCCTCCGCGCGTATCTTCCCGGCACGACCATTGGCACGATCGACCAGGTGCCGCCGGTCGGGTCTCGCCTTTCGGCGCGGCTCAAAGTCGCTCTGCCGGCTGGTGAAGAGGCAGAGCGGGCGCGGGTCGAAGATCTGTCGCGCGACGCTCTGCGTGAGATCGCGACGCGGTCTGGCCTGGCGCTGCCAGAGGCCGTCGAGATCGTGTATCACGCCACGGTCGATGCGTATCGGCGCGCAACTGGCCAACCATGGTGGACAGCGGCCGCAACCCGTGGCGCGCGCGTCGATCTGATCCCCCCGTCCGTGCTGCGCGAGCGCGGGCTCCTCGAATCGACGCTTCGTCACGAACTGGCGCACGTGGTGATCGCTGAACGGCTGGCGGGCCGTCCCCTGTGGGTGCGCGAAGGGGCTGCCATGTACCTGGCCGGAGGGTACCGCGGCGAGCCAGTACCAGGCAAAGCGGTGTGCCCGTCCGACGTCGACTGGAAGGCGATCCGCACGCGCGATGGACTCGAACGCGCCTACGTGCAAGCAGCCGCCTGCTTCAATGCCGAGATCGCCGCCGGCCGTCGGTGGGACGAAGTCCGCTGACCGGTCGTTCGTTCGCGCGGCTTTACTCGTCCGCAGCCAAGGGGTAGGATCCGCACCAATCTGGCTTCGTCCGGCGGCGGGCGGCGGCCGCGGCCTGCCCAATCCATCCTCCGGATCGCGGGCCGGCCCGGCCTTCGTGACGGCCCGGCCTCGAGACGCGAGAGGAGCGTAATGCCCACGTTTCCACGTACGACTGTCGGGAGCGAGTCTGTCTCGCGCCTGGTGATCGGCACCAACTGGTTCCTCGGCTGGAGCCACGCAACCGACGCCAAGGACCAGCTGATCAAGGACCTGGTGACGGAGCGCGCACGCATCGCCGAGATCCTGGCCGTGTTCTTCGCGGCAGGCGTGGACACGGTCATGGGACCGTTCCCATACCCGCCTCTGCTCGACGCGGTTCGCGATGCCGAGCAGCGATCCGGCGTGAAAGCTGTCATCGTCAGCACACCGAGCTTCGCGGTCGGTCCGCACGTCCCCGCGCGCGGGTTCGACCGCGGGGACGTGGAGCGCGTGCTCGATGAGCAGCAGGCAATCGGCGTTCGCATCTGCATGCCTCACCAGAGCACCACCGACGCGCTGATCGACCGCTGTACGCGGACCATCCGCCACGCGGACCAGCTATGCGCCCGGATTCGAGAGCGCGGAATGGTCCCCGGCCTCGCGTCGCACATGCCCGAGGCGATCATCTACGCGGACGACACCAGTCTCGACGTGGAGACGTACATCTCCATCTTCAACTGCGCCGGGTTCCTCATGCCGATCGAGGTGGACTGGACGGCCCAGATCATCGCGCAGGCGCGCAGGCCCGTCATGGCAATCAAGCCGCTGGCGGCGGGCCAGGTCCGGCCGTTCCAGGGGCTCACCTTCGTCTGGAACGCCATCCGGGACGTCGACATGGTCACGGTGGGAACCATGTCGGCCCGCGAGGCGCAGGAGTGCATCGAGCTGTCGCTGGACATCCTCGAGCGCCGAGGATCTGGGACCGTCCGGCTCCAAGAGACGCGGTCCAAACAATCGGTGAAGCGCGTGCTCGTACGCTGAGCGAACCGCCCATCTCCCGATGACCGAGATGGCCACGTCCGGTTCGATGGGCGGGGTGGAGCAGCGACGGTTCACTTCCATGGCCCCGACGGCCGGAGACGGTGTGTGAAGACGACGATCGCGCTCGCGTGTCTCGTGTTGGGCGTGGCGGCGTGGCAGGCAGCCGACGCGCCTGGCCCGGCGGCCTTTGCCGTGCTCGACCCCCAGCCGGCGCCAGGCCCGCGGGTCACCGCGTACCTCCAGTACCAGCTCGACCGGGCATGGCAGCAGGACGAGGCGCGCATCGCGGCCTGGGCGGCCGTCCGAACCGCCGGCGACCTTGCCAGCCTGAAACGCCAGACCCGTGAGCGCTTTCTCGCCGCCATCGGCGGGCTGCCCGAGACACGCACCCCCCTCAACGCCCGGGTCGTCGGCGTGGTCCCGGCGCAGGGCTACCGGATCGAGCGGGTGATCTTCGAGAGCATCCCCGGCCTCCACGTCACGGCTCTGGTGTACGTGCCCGACGGGCCACCCGGTCGCCGGCCCGCGATGCTCGTCGCGTGCGGGCACAGCGCCGAGGGAAAGGCCTACCGCAACTACCAGGAGATCTCGGCGCGCCTGGCCCGCCGCGGCTACGTGGTGTTGTGCTGGGACCCCGTCGGACAGGGTGAACGAAGCCAGTTCTGGGACGCCGCGCGAGGCCGGAGCCGCTACAACCTCATCTGCGGCGAGCACGCAGTGCTCGGGAACCTCGCGTGCCTCACCGGCGCCAATTTGTCGCGCTGGAGCATCTGGGACGGCATCCGCGCGGTGGACTACCTGGTGACGAGGCCCGATGTCGACCCCGGCCGGCTCGCGATCACCGGCACGAGCGGCGGCGGATTTCAGGCGGCCAGCATCGGGGCGCTCGACGACCGCCTTGGCGTCGTGGCGCCATCCTGCTTCATCACCTCGCTTCCCATGCGCATGGCCAACCGGATCTTCGAAGATCCGGACAGCGATCCCGAACAGGATCCGTTCGGCAGCGTGTCGGGCGGCGTCGACCATGCAGGACTCCTGCTGCTCGTCCACCCGAGGCCGCTGATTGTCGCGGCCGCGGTCAGAGATTTCGTCCCGATCGAGGGCACTCGCCGGACCTTGCGAGAGGTGTCCGGAATCTACCGCCGGTTCGGTGCCGCCGACCGCGTTGCGATGGTCGAGGGCTTCCACGAGCACAGGTTCTCGGACGAGAACCAGGACGCGGTATTCGCCTTCATGGATCGGTTCAACGGCCTGCCGCTGCGCCACGGGTTCGACCCCTTCACGCCGCTGTCGGCCGAGGTGCTGCGGTGCACGCCGTCCGGCCAGGTGCGTGCGGACATCGATGGGCGATCGCTGATGGAGGTAATCCGCGAACACTACCGCGCCACTCGGGGGCGGGCGGCCGAGACGCTGACCGAGCGATACCACGCGAGTCCCTATCCGGGCATCGACCGCTGGCCGGTGGCCGCGTACACGGCAGGCTCGTCACCGGGCGCGATCGCGTGGGAGTCCGCCGGATCGACGAAGGCCGGTGACGTGGACATCGACCGGTACCTGCTGCACCACAGCGGCCGGCTCATCATGCCGCTGCTGCACGTGCACCGCGGCCGGGCCTCGCACCGCCCGGTGCTCCTCGACATCGGCCTGAACGGGAAGGCGGGCGTCGGGGACTGGCCGCGCCTGCTCGCCCGTGTCGATGCCGGCTACGACGTCGTCTCGTTCGACTTGCGTGGCGTAGGTGAGACGCGCATGCGATACCGGGCGGTCGGTGACGATCCCGCGCTGGCGCCTGCCGACGAGGCGCAGGCCTATACGAGCCCACTGTCCGGCGTGCTCGCCAACCACGTCTACAACTCACTGCTCACGGGCCGGCCGTATTTCCTGGAGACGATCGAGGACGTCGAGATTGCGGCCCGGTTCTCGCGGGTGAAGCTCGGCGCCTCCAGGATCGTGGCAGCCGGAAGGGGAGAGGGTGCCTCCCTCGCGTCGGCCGCGAGCGAGGTGCTGGCCGGCATCGAGTGGCTGCCCGATCCAGGCGCGAACCCGTTCAGTTGGTCGGCGGCGGTCGAGTCGCTCCAGGAAACCTGGCCGGTCCAATACCTGATGCCGGGTGGAGCCTACCTCCGGTAGGGAGGAACGAGTGACCCTACCTGTCGGGTATCAGGCGATCGGCATTCCGAAACAAGATCTTCTCCGCAACCGCGCGATCCAGCGCCAGACCACACATGTCGCAGGCTGACGTGCGCCGTTTGAACGGCGGCTCGTGCTGCACCGAGTCAGTCAGCAGGAAGTCGAAGTGCGACTCGAGGAACGCGGCGGTGGTCGCGACGTAGCGGTCCCGCGGATCGTCCGGGCCGAGCGGGACCTCACCCGGCTGGAAGAGGCACTGAGCCTGCATCCCCGTGGGCACGTTGGTGTCGTCGTAGATCGCGTCGGTCCCGAACAGCACGCGGTCCTGGTAATCGGTGAGAAACGCCCGCGCACCCTTTCGACGCGCCGGGGTTCCAAGCTCGGGCAGGCGCGCGGACAGGTCGTAGTAGAGGTTTGGAAGGGCGTTGAGATCCTCGGCAGCGAGCGCGAGGCTCTCGGACCGGCTGCCGATGTGGGGGCAGATGAACACCGTGCCCGGGTGGCGGGCGATGACCTCGTTGCGCTCGCCAATCAGTTCGTCGGGGCTCGGGTAGCCCTTCCGGTAGTAGCTCCACCATGCATACTCGCCGTAGATCACGCCGTTCCACGTGTTCCTCGCCGTGACCGGCTGCCAGAACGCGGGCGGATCGGCCGTATGCATCAGCACCGGGATACCGAGCGCCCCGGCCATCGCCCAGATCGCGTCGAGTCGGTCGTCGTCCACGCGCCAGAATGTCCCGTCCGGGTGCCGGTATCCGAGGCCGAGCGCCTTGTAGATCTTCAGGCCGCGCATGCCGGCGGCCGCGTCGCGCTCCATCTGTCGTGCGGCCTCGGGGCCGAAGCCTGGCTCGTTGATGCGGCGGGCGTCCACGTTGCCGAACACCGTGAAGCGGCCGGGGTAGCGCCGGAACACCTTCAGGTGGTCCGCCAACGTCACGCCGAAACCGTCGTGCCATTCGAGCGTGACTGCGCGCTCGATGCCGCAGCGGTCCATCACACGGACCGCCAGATCGACGTATTGGGGGAAGACGTGCGTGTGCGCGTCGATCACCCGCATCACGCGAACTCCAGGTTCTGGTAGAACTCGATCCTCACCTCCTCGAAGAACGGCCGTTGCCGTTCGAGGAGGCGCTCGTGCGCCTCGTCGCCCGCGAAGAGAGTGAGCGCCCGCTGCGCCGCCCCGAGGTCGTCGAACTCCGCCTCCCAGATCAGGCTGTTGCACGACGCTCCCGCAGCCAGCGGCTGGAGTCGCCGGCCCCTGGGGTAGTCCGGGCGCGACGCCTCGAGCGCGGCGAACTCGCGTTCGAGCGCCAGGAATTCGCGTTCGTGCGGAGCCTTGAAGCGCTGCGTGATTCGCATCGTGACGCTCATGACGGATCCTCCAGGAGCCGAACGACGCTGTCAGGAAGTGGAACCGTCCGTTCACGGGCCAGCGCGCTCAGGGCGGCCCGGTCGAGGGCGGGGTGGATCGTGTGCGGTGAGGTGACCGAGAGTGCCGCCACGAGCGTCGCCAGGTGATGCGCTTCGGTCAGCGGCAGCCCCGCCGCCACGCCGGCGATGAGCCCCGCCAGGTGGGCATCGCCCGCGCCAGCGGTGCTCTCGACCGCTACCGTCAGCGCAGGAAGATGCTGGAGCGACGCGCCAACGCGGACCCAGCTTCCGTTGCGGCCGGCAGTCACCGAGAGCGCGAGACGTGGGTGCGCGGCGGCGATCCGCTCGATCGCCTGCCTGGCCTGCGCGCCAGGTGCTCCGTCGTTCGATCGCATGCCGGCCATCGCAGAGGCCTCTTCGAGGTTCATCGCCACCAGATCCGCGCTGGCCGGCATGCGGCGTGCTGAAGCGTCCGCCAGCTCCCCTGTCGTGAACGCGGCCACCCGGAAGAACCCGTGGCGGGTGCCGAGATCGAGCAGCGCCGCGCGGGGGGCGAGCGGAACCTCGGGCACGGCAAGTGCCACGCCGCGGCCGTGGTGGGCCGCGAACTCGGATTCCGCGGCGTTCACCAGAGCCGCATCGACCCTGGACGAGGCGGAATCAGCCGTCGTCAAATTGCCGCCCGTCCGATCGGGGTACACCAGGCAGAACGAAGACAGGGTCGGCACGCCCGGGAGCAGGCTGACGTGCCGGGTATCCAGCGACGCGGCGGCCATCTCACCGAGCAGTGCCCTGCCGTCGCCGTCGTCGCCCACATGGCCGATCGGCAGCGTCGCGAAGGACCGGCCGAGCAGTGTCTGGACATAGTGGCTGATGATGTGGAGCTTGCAGTAGTCGCGGCGGTCCAGCATGCACCCGGCGCGGCTCTCCTCGCGGCCGAGCGTCTGGTTGCCCTCGAGGGCGAAGAAGCGGCCGGTGCCGATGCCGCCGACGCCGATCATGGCGCGGTAGCGCCACTGGCGGGCCTCGATGTGCAACGCTGCGGCGTCCGTCTGCCGGCCCTCCATCTATGCGAGCCCGAGATCCCACTCGGGATGCAGGCTGATGGGGTGGGTGGCCGTCTCGACTGTCGCGGTCACGAGCGCGTCCGGGTGTTCCTGCAGGAGGGTGATGGGGTACTCGGGCGTGACCGGGCCGAACAGCGCGACGCGGAGCGCCGTCTGCTTCCAGGCACCGGTGTCGCTGAACAGGCGTACCGCGGCGGCTCCGAGGCACTCCTTCATGCCCAGCGTCACCGACATCGGCGGCACGAACTGGTAGCCGGCGCCGAAGGTACGCTGCGCGAGCGCCAGCATCGTATCGAGATTGTTCTCCTGCACGCGGACCGTCGAGAGCCGCAGGTCTTCGATCGACAGCCGCGACAACGGATGGCGCCGCGCCTGGTTGTAGGCGACATGCCCATCCTGGCCCCAACCGCCGTACGTGATGTCGATTGGCGCCGCCTCGATGGCGGTCCGGACCGTGTCAACGGTCGCCGGCGTCAGCCAGTGCCTCGAGGGTTCGGGCACCGCCAGCCCCGGGTCGACGGGGGAGTAGAAGTGCTGCTCCATGTAGCCGCGGAAGCTGTACGGATGGCTCCTGGGCAACTCGCGTCCCTGCCAGTCGAGGCACTCGTCCATGTGAAATACCTCGAGACTGCGCAGGCTGATGCGCTCGCGGTTGACGAGGGCCGTGAACGGGCCGTACCAGCATGCTGGCCCACACGGTACAATCGCGCGCGTCGGGCGCCCCGCGCGGGTGTTCGCGGCGATCCGGTCCACGAGCTCCCGCGCCATCAGCGCGCCCATCGCGGCCGAGTCGGCGCACAGCCGGAAGCGGATCTTCAGGGCCGGGTGCGTCTCGAGTTGATCGCAGGGAATCCTGCACCAGTCGTGAAGTTGTCGAAGGGTGAAGTCGCTCATCGGGGTCACCTCTCCTGCGTGGCGACGGCGGCCTCATCGTCGAGCCGCCTGAACATCCGACGCATGTCGCCATAGCCTCGCACGAGGGCCCAGACGGAGATCACGACAAAGAGCCCAAGAGAGATCGCCAGCGTTGCGATCCAGGCGTAGAGCCACCCGTGCGGGCCAGTGGGGTGCATCGAGGCCAGCCCCGCCAGGCCTGCGGCGCTACCGAGCGCGGTGAGCCACGCAACCCGCCCAGCCGTCGACGGTACACGCCGTCCGATCACCGAGCCCGCGACCATTCCTACCAGGGCCGCCCCGTAGCTGACCATCCCGATCGTGCCGGTCCAGCCCACCGGGTCGTCCACGACGAAGTAGATCAGGGTGGCGCTCGCGCCGAGCAGCAACGAGCAGTAGGCCCCGAGCCGGTGCGCGCCCTTCCAGTACATCCCTGCGACGACCGTCCAGAACGTGCCGGCCAGGAACAGATTCCCCGTGATCTGCAGGTAGAAGTACGTGGCGCCGGGCACGACGTAGAACAGGCCCCACCCGATGATGAAGACGGTCAGACACAGCACGGTGAGGCGGTTGATCAGCAGTTCGTGCTTCGCTTTCAAGCGCGGGCCCGCGAGCGGCATCACCACGTCCTGCGAGATCACCGAACTCCACGCGAGCAGGTAGCCGCTGTAGGTGGACATCGAGGCCGCCAGCATGCCGGCCAGCACCAGGCCGGCGACGCCCACCGGCAGCACCTCGGACAGGAACACCGGCAGCGCCTCGATGGCCGGCACCTTGCGCGCCCCGAGATAGGTCAGCGCGGCGATGCCCCAGAGGAAGGGCAGGATCGCCCGCCCGAGGCTCAGGAAGCCGGTCCAGAAGAACACACGGCGCACCGTCCGCGTGTCCTCGGACGAGAAGGTCCTCGACGCGATCGGCGCCCACGCCGTGACGAGCGCCAGCCACGAAAGGCACTGCCAGCACAGGAACGGCCAGCCCAACACCTTGTGCGCGAATGGGTCGAAGCCGGATTGACCCATTCGCTGCTCGACCGTCGCCACCATCGGACCGAGGCCGACGCCGAAGAGGCAGTAGCCCGTGATGATGATCATCGCCGCTGCCAACACGGCATACTGGACGTAGTTCGTGACGACGACCGAGATCATCCCGCCGAGCGCGGTGTAGATCAGCACCATCGTCATCAACAGCACCATCGTCCACACGATGTAGCCCGGCGGCACGCCGGTTACGATGTTGAGGAACTTGGCCTCGATGATCGGGAAGACGC
This sequence comes from Vicinamibacterales bacterium, assembly GCA_036504215.1. Taxonomy (NCBI): domain Bacteria; kingdom Pseudomonadati; phylum Acidobacteriota; class Vicinamibacteria; order Vicinamibacterales; species Vicinamibacterales bacterium. The sequence goes on from DASXVO010000002.1 coordinate 125,487, forward strand.
CGAAGTTCAACGCGCCGCCCACCGCCATCAGCACGCCCGCCAGCACCCGTACGTCCCGCCCGTACCGCTTGTCGAAGAACTCGGAGATGGTGACGAGTTCGAGTTCCCGGAAGCGGCTGATGACGAAGCCCGTTGATCCCACGAGGACGTAGATGCCGGCGGGAATCAGCCCCGCCATGAAGGCGGCGAAGCCATAGAGCACGCCCATCTCGGCGTAGTACATGTAGGTGATGATTCCGATCTCGGTCGCCACGAGCGAGATCATCCCCACGTGGATGCCCATGGTCCGGCCCGCGACCAGGAAGCTCGATGAGTTCCTGACGTAGCGCTGTCCGCGCGTGCCGGCCACGAACACCACCGCCAGGTAGAAGCCGACGATCAACCAGTCCACGAGGGTGAAGTGCATTCGGGAGTCTTTTTTTCGAGGGGTTGCGGCCCGTCACATCAGGCGTGCGTCGGCTGCGACAGCAGCGACGACGACGCACGGTCGAGATACAGCGTGGTCGCGGTGTGCCAGCGCAAGGCGGACGAGGGCCGCCACACACTGACCTCGAGCTCGAGGCACTGCTGAACGGCCTCGGCCTTCCGGGTGTCGGGAACGATCGCGATGATGTGCGTCGTCTTCAGTACCTGGCGAACCGACATCGAGATTGCCCGCGTCGGCACGTCCTCGAGGCGCGGGAACCAGCCCTCGCCGAGCTGCTGGCGCCGGCACCGCTCGTCGAGCTGGACGACCAGGTACGGCGTCTCCGTCGTGAAGTCCGCCGGGGGATCGTTGAACGCCAGGTGGCCGTTCTCGCCGATGCCGACCAACGCGAGGTCGATCGGCGCGCTGGTGAGGAGTGCGCCGAGCCGCGCGCACTCGACGTGCGGGTCGGCAGCCTCTCCGTCGATCAGGTGGAATGCGCCCGGATGCACCCGGTCGATGATCCGCTCGGTCAGGAAGCGGCGGAAGCTGGCCGGGTGCGATGCCGGCAGGCCGATGTACTCGTCGAGGTGGAAGAACTCCGTCCTCGACCACTCGATGCCCGGTGTTCCCGCGAGGGCTTCGAGGAATTCGAACTGCGCCGCGCCGGTCGCGGCGATGAGCCGCGCGTGGCCGGTCGCGGCGATGGCGGCCCTGATGAGACCGGATGCCTCGACGGCCGCGGCGGCGGCGAGGGCGGGCTTCGACTCGAAGATCCGAACGTCCATGCTTCCTCCTCCTCGGCAGGTGCGTGCCGATGTTCAGGCCGCGTCGAACGCCCGCACCTGGGCGAGGCGTTCCTGGTCGTAGCGAAGGGTACCGAGTTGCTCCATGCGCGCGAACGCGTCGACCTGCGAGGCGAACGCCGTGATGGCCGACCGCTTGATCGCCGCGCAGCGCGCGTCGAGCGGATGCGCCGCGACCGGATCCCTCAGCGGTTCCCAGACCTGGTAGGCGTAGATGCGCCGGATCGCCGCCGGCGGGCCCAACTCCGGCATCAGCGTCTCGCCCGCCTGCACGCACGCCACCAGGCCCGCTTCCGCAATCACCTTGTGATCGGGGTGGAAGTCCAAGTCGCTCGGCAGGAACACCGTCGACGGCCGGCAGTCCCGGATCACGCGGAACAGTACCTGGTACGCCCCAGGGCGCCCGTCAGGAGTTTCCCAGCTCTGGTAGTTGCGCACCGACATGTCCGGGTAACGCAGGAACCTGATCCGGTCGGGCGGAACACCCAGGCGCCCGTACGCGGCCACGGCCTCGCGCTCGCGCCGTTCGGCGAAGCCGTTGCGCTCGGCGATCGAGTGGTAGCCCAGGCGGCCGTCACTCGCGATCACGACGACCGGCGGCACCGGAAGGTTCGCGATGAACCCGCCGCACCCGACGACGCCGTCGTCGTCGTGCGGCGAGACGACGAGCACTGTCCCGGCGTCCGCAGGACTGACGAGATCGACACCCGGGTGTCCGGTCATGGCTCGCTCTCCGTTCCGCGGGTGGCGACGGCGGCCCGAGCCGCGGCACCCGCGCAGCATGTTACAGGCGGCGCACGTTGAAGCCGCCGTCGACCATCAGGACCTGGCCCGTCGAGTACGCGAGGTCGCCACGGGCCAGCATGGCCACGGCGCGGCCGACGTCGCCCGGCAGCCCCCACCGAGGCTGGACGAGGAGGCCTTCGGCAATCATCTGGTCGTACTTCGCCTCGACCTCCGCGGTCATGTCCGTGCGGACGATGCCGGGCCGGACGTCATAGACCGGGATGTCCCACTCGCCGAGTCGGGCCGCCCAGAGTTGCGTGGCCATGCCCAGGCCCGCCTTGGCGACGCAGTACTCGCCGCGGTTCACCGACGCCGTCGTCGCCGAGATCGACGAGACGTTGACGACGCAGGCGAGGAAGGCCGGGTCGGCGCGTTTCTGCTCGACCATCCAGCGTGCGACGGATTGAGTCAGGAAATACGGGCCCTGAAGGTTCGTCCGCAGCACCTTCTCGAAGCTCTCCTCGGAGGCCTCCAGCAGGTCGCGGCGCTCCGGCGGCGCGATCCCGGCGTTGTTGACCAGAACGTGGAGACGGCCGAATCGCGCCCGCACGGCCTCCACGAGCGCTTCGCGGGCCGCGCGGTCCGCGACGTCGCAGCGGCTGTAGAAGACATCAGTGCCGTGGCGCCTGAGCGATTCGAGCGCGCCGGCGGCGGAGGCCTCCTCGCGCCGGCCGCACACCGCCAGGTGGAACCGATCGCGCGCCAGGTGTTCGGCGACGCCGAGGCCAATCCCGCGCGTGCCTCCGGTGATCAACGCCACGCGTGCCTGTGTCATCGTGCCCTCACAAGTTGAGCGGCGGCACCGTCACCCAGCTTCTCGTCCGCCAGGACTCGAGACCCAGCTCCGCCAGTTGCACGCCCTTCGCGCCCGCCAGCAGGTCCCACGGGAATGGTTCGTCGCACGCGACGTGCCGCAGGAACAGCTCCCACTGGGCTCGAAACGCGTTCCCATGCGCCTCGACCTCGGGCAGGAGCTGCCAGTCGGCGCGGTAGTCGCCTGGCGTCGCGACGTCGGGGTTCCACACCGGCCGTGGCGTGGCGGCCGCAGGTTGCACCCAGCAGTTCCGCAGGCCCGCCACCGCGGAGCCCTTCGTGCCGTCCACCTGGATCGTCAGCAGGTCGTCGCGGCGCACGCGGACGCACCACGACGAGTTGAACTGGGCAACGATCCCGCCCTCGAGCTCGAACGTCGCGTAGGCCGCGTCGTCGGCGGTGCAGTCGTAGGGCCGGCCAGCCTCGTCCCAGCGACGATTGACGTGTACGGCGCCGAGGCACGAGAGCGCCGTGACCGGGCCGAAGATGTTGTCGAGCACGTAGCGCCAGTGGGCGAACATGTCGGCGATGATGCCGCCGCCGTCCTCGGCGCGGTAATTCCACGACGGGCGCTGCGCCGGGACGGTGTCTCCCTCGAACACCCAGTAGCCGAACTCGCCGCGGACCGACAGAACGCGCCCGAAGAAGCCGCCCGCGCACAGGCGCCTCAGCGCGACGAGGCCCGGCAGCCAGAGCTTGTCCTGGACCACGCCATGCTTGACGCCCGCCTCGCACGCAAGCCGATAGAGGTCCAGTGCCTCGGCCATCGTGACCGCGGTGGGCTTCTCGCAGTAGACGTGCTTGCCCGCGGCAATCGCGCGCCTGACCGCGGCGGCGCGCCGGTTGGTGGTCTGCGCGTCGAAGTAGACGGTGTAGGTCGGATCCGCCAGCACGGTATCGAGGTCGGTCGTCCACCTCAGCCCCTGTGCCCGCTCGGCGAGCGCCTCGAGCTTTGCGGCGCTGCGGCCGACGAGGATCGGGTCGGGCATGATCACGCTGCCGTCGGGCAGGCCGATGCCGCCGTCGCCGCGGATGGCGGCGATCGAGCGCAGGAGATGCTGGTTGGCGCCCATTCGCCCGCTGACGCCGTTCATGATGATGCCGATACGCCTGGTAGTCACCTCGTGTTCTCCTCGCTCACGCCCGTTGCGTCCGCGCGCCCTCCGGCAGCGGCGGCGCATCGACGCCGGCGCGAGGCAGCGTGCCATCGAGTTCCTGCCGCCAGTGCGCGACCTCTCCGGCCGGGCCGTAGCAGTAGATCAACGTCAGCGGCGTCTGCCCGAGATTGGTGATCTGGTGGAAGACGCCGGGCGGGATCGCGACCGCCTGGCCCGCGCCGAGAACGGCGCGCTCGTGGCCCAGGCACATCTCGCCGGAGCCCTCGACGACGAGATACACCTCTTCCTGTTCCTGGTTGTGCCACGGCACCTGGCCGCCGTCCGGGTCGAGCGTCACCATGCCCAGCGCGAAATGACCGGACTGCACCGGCGACTGGCCGCCGACCACGTTCTTCGTGCGACGTCCGGCGGGGAAGCGGCGTCCCTCGGTGGTGTTGAGATCGACGATCGTCATGCGGGTCCCCAGAACCTCAGGTACGGCTCGCGCCGGATGATGCGTTGCACGTAGAGAGCGGCCTCGCGGAGGTGGTAGTCACCCCACAGGCTGGACTCGCCGGACGGCACCGTCCGGCCCGGCGGAACAGCGTCCCAACCATTTGGCCGGTGATACACCGAGTGCAGGAGCAGGCCTTCGTGGCGGCGGTCGACGCCGAGATACGGCTCGTCGAGGAGCGCGTGCATCAGCGTGAGCCCCGCCTGCCAGTACCGGCGCGCACGCGCCGGATCGTGCCGCCGGAGGAAGTGGCCGAGGCGAAGGAGGCCCTGCGCCGCGATTGACGCGGCCGAGCTGTCGACCGGCTCGTACGGATTGAACGGATCCGCGGGCTTCGCGAGATAGTCGCCGAGGTGGTGGAGGCCAGGCGCACCGGCGTCCCAGTATGGAATGCCGTCGGTCGGCGTGTGCGCGAGGTAGTAGTCGCACGCCGCGGACGCGGCCCGCCTCATGAACGCGACGATCGCGCGGCGGCCGCCGGCGAACGCTGCGTCCTGGCCGCTCACCGTGGCCATGAACTCGAGCTGCTCGGCGAACCCGCACATCGCCCAGGCCAGGCCCCGCATCCACGTGGTGAAGGGGGAGTAGCCCTGCTGGGTGCTCGGGCACCTGAAGCTGTGATCCGTCACGTTGAAGATGGCCTCGTGAGACACCCGCCCGGGCGAGGCGTAGATGTCGCGTCCGCGGCCATCTGAGACGAGGAACCTGGCCGTCGAGCGCGCGTGCATCACGAGTCGGTCGAGCAACGAGACGCGCCGGCCTCCTTCCTCGAGAAGCACGTGCCCGAGGCGATGGCCGAGCGCGAGCGACCTGAGCGTGCGAATCGTGTCGACAAACAGCGACTGCGGCCCGTTGAACGAGTGGATGAATCCCTCGCCCTCGCCGAGCGACGTCCACCGCCGCGCCTGGACAGCGGCCGAGCAGGCGAGCGCTATCTCGTAGCAGCGCCGCTCCCAGGCGTCGTGCTCGAATCGCCCTTCTCGCGCCAGGCGCAGCAGGTTGCCGTAGGTGCTGACGACCGTGAAGCCATGATCGTGGACCCCGGCGTCGGTAAGGTGCGGGCCCATCGACTCGAGCGTGCGGCGCCGTCCGAGATCGAGGAACCGGCGGTCGTCGGTCGCGTCGAACTGGAGCAGCGCCGATCCGTACCGGAAGCCGAGCGTCCACTCCGTCCAGCCGCGGGAGGTGTAGCGGCCGTCGACGGTGTACACGAGAGCATCTCGGGACGATCCGTGGCGGCGCTCGATGGCCCGGATCTTCGCCGCCGACAAGTCCCAGAGCCGGTCGATCTTCGCGGCCAGCCCGGCCGGCTCCACCCGCGGATCGATCTTCATCGCGTGACCCCGATCGTCGCGTTCGCCTGGCCCGTCACACGGCCCTCACTTCCGGCGCGCCGGCTCCGCCTCGAAGGTGAAGCTCTGGAAGGCCGACGGCACGTGAAAGCTGGGCTGGGACGGTGTCGACCAGGCCGTTTCGACGGCCCCGCGTTCGGGCGCCAGCGGGCCGCCCGGACGCTTCACGCGGAAGAGGTTGAATCGCCACTGACTGCCGGGGCGGGGAGGCAGCGCGACGCCCTTCGCCGACGGCAGCGACCGGAACGCTGGCCACGGGATGAACGCGACGGCCGTCCAGTCTCCCGCAAACGGCGGGCGCCCCGGCGTCGCCAGGGTCCGCGTCTCGAGCCCCTCGATGTTCCAGTCGAAATCCATCTGCTTGTCGGGGTAGGGCTGGACCATCCGGACATCGCACACGACGTTGCCGGGGCTGATCTCGAGCTCGGCATAGTTGCGGCCGCTCTGGTCGATGTCGAGGAACACTTCGACCACCTCCTCTTCCCACAGGTGATCGTCGCGCCGCGTCATCGTGAACCACGGGTGGTCGTCGGTGGCGTCGAACCGCAGGAACAGGCCCTCGGCGCTCCACAGCGCGCGGAACGTCGTCTGGTACTTCACTGGCCCCCACGAGACGGCCGTCGCCGGGCTCCACTCCTCGCCGCCCGCAGCCATGAGCGCCGCACGCGGGTGGGGGGTCGCGAGGACGCGGTAAGAGTCTGCCGCCGAAACGGCGGTGGACATCAAGGCGGCAGACAGGATCGCACCCACCCACTTCATGTGACCTCCGGCTCTACTCGGCCATCAGGTAGATCGCGAGCGTCGCGAACGCGATGCCGGCCACCTGATACACGGGAGGAACGCGGCTGTAGACCGCGAGCGACAGGACCACCGTGATCACCGGCGAGAGCGACGTCAGCGGCGCGACGATGATCGCCTTGCCGTGCCGCATGGCGTAGACGAGCGAGAGCGCCCCGGCAGAGTTCAGCACCTGCACGAGGGCGGCGAGGTACGGCCCTCTGAATCCCCAGTTGATCGGCCGGCCGAAGTCGGTCATCCACACGGCGAAGGGCACCAGCGCGACGGCCGTCGCCATCATGTAGAAGAAGATCCCTTCCGCGCTCGTGGTGCGCGTGGCGAACTTCATCACGAAGGCCTGGATGCCCCACATGACGAAGACCAGCGTCGCCAACGGCAGCCACGTGTAGCCCCTGACGATGGCGTCGCCGGGCGCCACGTAAGACAGGAGCGCGATGGCCGGGAGCGCCAGCAGGATGCCCGACCAGTGGCGGCCCGACGCCCGCTCGCGCAGCACCAGCACCGAGAGCACGATGGTGAGCACTGGGTAGAGGGCGACGACCGGGAACACGATGAAGGCTGGACCCGTGCGGAGCGCCTCGAAGAGCAGCAGTTGCCCGCCGGCGCCGAGCAGTCCCACCAGGCTGCCGAGCGTGAGCGACCGCGCGTCCCGCTCGAACCGCCACCCGATCACGTGCAGCGCCGCCAGCGCGCACGGAACCATCGTCAGGGCCCACACGACGTATCCGAGCGTCGCCGGGAAGCCGGCCTTCTCCGGGATTTCGATGAACGCGCCCCAGATGCCCCAGGAGACGGTCGTGAAGATCGCAAACAGCAGCCAGCGTTGCACGTTACCTGCTCTCGTTGGCGAACGCCCCGGCGCCGGCGTTCCCGGTTGCGCGGCCCGCCCACTTGCCGGTGGTCGCCGAGGCCGTTCAGACGATGAGGAGCTCGATGCCTTTGCTCCTGACAGTCGCGGCCGTCTCGGGATCGATCGTGTCGTCGGTGATGATGCGGTGGACGCTCTCCAGCTTTGCGATCAGCGAGAGGCTTCGGCGCCGGAACTTCGTGGCGTCCGCGACCACGGTGACTTCGCGCGCCACCCGGATCAGCTGCGCGTTGAGTTGGGCTTCGAGGACGTCCGGAGTCATCATCCCGATGTTCACGTCGAGCCCGTCGACGCCGAGGAAGAGCCGGTCGGCGTTGAGTCCCTGGAGCATCTGTTCGGCGTGCGGCCCGACCACCGAATGAGACACGTGGCGCAGCATGCCCCCGACCACAATCAGGCGAACCTGCGGGAGCTTCGCGAGTTCGATCGCGATGTTCAGCCCGTTGGTGATCACCGTGAGCGACTTGAACTTGCGCGCCGCGATCTGGCGTGCGACTTCGAGCGTCGTGGTCCCCGAGTCGAGGATGATCGTCTCATCGTTCTGGATCAGCTGCGCGGCGGCGGCGCCGATCCGGGCCTTCTCGTCGTGGTGCAGGATCTCCTTTACGTTGATGGAGATGTCGACCGGCCCGCCGAGCGGCTTGAGCGCACCGCCGTGCGAGCGCACGAGCGCGCCCGCCTCGGTCAGCGTGTCGAGGTCGCCGCGGATCGTCACGGCGGACACCTCGAACCGCTTCACGAGCTCCCGCACGGTCACGCGCTCGTTCTGCTCGAGCACTTCCAGAATCTTGCGGCGACGCTCCTCCACGAGAAGGCGCTGACGTTTCGATCCACCCATGTCTGCTGCTCCTTGGCTGCGGTCACTCCGAACTCCGAATTCAAGTCGATCCGGCCGACCTCGTCAATGCCGTCCATCGCTCACCGCAGCCAGCCGTCGAGGCGCTCCGACACGAACTCGTCGTCCCTGAGGTGCGGGTACCGGGCCCGCACGCGATTGATGGCGTCCAGTTGGCCAGCCGACAAGTCCTCTGTGGGCTCGAGACACCACCGGCCCGCGAGCAGGCCCTGAATGCGGAGCGCCTCGTGAATGCCGGGCAGGCAGCCGGCGAACCGGTGACCGGCATCGAAGAGTGCCGCGTTCGCGTCCGTAATCTCGGCGCCCAGCGCCAACATGGCGCGAGTACCAGTTTCTGCGCCGACGCGCACTGCCCGCACCCGCTCGAACAGTTCGACCGCGCGCCGCGTCCACACCGCCCACTGGCCGAGCAGGCCGCCAGAGAACCGGACGCAAGGCGCGCCGGGCGTCGCCCCTGGAAACTCGGTCAGGAGGTCGGCGATGATGCTGTCGTCATTGCCCGTGTAGAGCGCGACCTCCGCCGCGCGCCCACTGGCGGCCAAAGCCCGAACGACGTCCAGCGTGCGGTAGCGGTCGAACGGCGCCACCTTGATGGCGACGACATTCGGAATCTCGAGGAACTCCCGCCAGAACGCTTCGTCGAGCGGCCGGCCGCCGATGCCGGGCTGGAGGTAGAAACCGAACAACGGGAGGACCGACGCCACCTCCCTGCAGTGCGCGATCACGTCCTCCGCCGGCACGCCGTCCCAGCCCGCCAGGCTCAGCAGCGCGGTGTCGTAGCCCAGGTCGCGAGCCAGACCGGCCTCGGCGGTCGCCTGCGCCGTCAGACCGCACACGCCGGCAACGCGCACGACTCGCCGTGCCGTCCGCCGCTCGTGTTCCCGCGCGGCGTCGGCCGCGAGGCGCAGCACCGTGGAGAACAGGCCGACCCGCGGGTCGCGGATCGCAAACTGCGTGGTGTGCACGCCGACGGCGATCCCGCCGGCCCCGGCGTCGCAATAATAGCGCGTCAGGGCCACCTGCCGGCGCTCGTCGAGCCGCCGCTGCGCCGTCAATGCCAGGGGGTGGGCCGGGATGACCATCCCCTCCAGCAGGAGGCGGCGGATCTGGTCAGTAGCGTCCATCGACGACCTCGTACTTCGTTGGCTTGTCGAGGCGCGGGCCGCCCGACTCGATCCAACTGGCCGCCCACTCACGCAGGCAGTCCAGGCCGACTTCCGGTTGACCGAGCGCAGCGTAGCACGCGCCAGCGTTGCTCAGTAGCGCCGTCGGTCCCTCCTCGCCCTCGAACCGTGGCTCGCGGCCGAAGCGCCCGCCGAACCACAGGGCCAAATCGCGAATCCGCACCAATTCCGGGCCGGTGACATTGAGCGCGCGCGGGGGCGCCATCGCGAGTTCGAGGCTCCTCAGCGCGTATGACAGGGCGTCGCCTTGCCAGATGACGTTCGCGTAGCCGACGCGCAGATCGATCCCCTGCCCCTCGAACACCCGCCGGCCGACGTCCACCAGCACGCCGTAGCGCAGGTCCACGGCGTAGTTCAGCCTGAACAGCAGACACCGCGTCCCGCGTGTCCGGGAGAAGTACTCAGCGACCCGCTCGCGGCCCAGGCAGGACTGCGCGTACTCGCCGACCGGCACCGGCAGGTCCGTCTCCACCGAGCCGTCGCCCTCGACCGGCACCATGCCGTAGACGTTACCCGACGAGAACAGGACGAGACGCGAGTCCGAAAACCGGTCCGCCATGTAGGCCGGCGCCAGCGTGTTGACTGCCCACGTCAGGTCGCTGCTCCCCGCGGTGCCGAACTTGCGGCCGACGAGGTAGAGCACGTTCGGGCACAGCGGCAGCCGGGCCAGGGCGGCGAGGTCGAGGAAGTCGCACGTCAGTGTCTCGATGCCGTCGCGCGAGAGCGACTCGCGAACGCCGGGCTCCCACGAGATGGACACGGCGATCACGCGGCGCGACACGCCTGCCGCAGCGCTCGCCCGCCGGACGCGGCGCGCCAAAGACGGTCCCATCTTGCCGCCCGCGCCGAGGATGGCGACGTCGCCGTCGATCCGGCGCAGGCAGGCGACGTCCGCGGGACTCGGCCGCGACAGCACCTCCTCGAGCCGCGCAGTCGACTCGATCGCGGCGAGTCCTGCCACCGACACCTGCCCATCCGGTCCGTCGTCCACCACCGTGTTGCATCTCGGAAAATCGCTCATCCCCACTCCGGTCCGAAGATGGCCCACTGCGACGCCGGGCGTCCCTCGTGGGAGTTGGTGCCCCGGCACATTCGAATGAACGGGCGCTGCTCGACGAACCCCATCTCAGCCAGCCGCGCGGTCCACGCGGTCGGGGTCGCCGGCACGTCGATCACCATTGGCGCCTCGGGTGCTCGCCGGCGGCACGCGTCGACGAGATACGCAGCCACCTCCAGGTCGTCGGCGACGACCGGGCCGACATGGAGGAGGTCGTGGCCCTGCCTCGCCAGGCAGTAGCCCTCGAGGCCTGCGCCCGCGTCCGCGACGAGCGCCAGGTCCGGCGTCGTTTCTCGGGCCCACTCGAGCAACGGCCGGCGACCGGCCCCGAACACCGAGCGGTCCCACTCCGCGACCGCAGCCAGGTCGTCTCGTCGCATCGGACGCACCTGGCGACCGCCGACCCCCGCGCCGCCAGGTGCCGTCCGGCTCGTGAGCCGGCACAACCGGCGCTCTTCGACGAAGCCAAGCGCGAGGTAGAGGGGATGTCCCTTCGGCGTGGCGTCGAGGCGCGCGGGCACGGGGCCGAGCCTCGAGAGCGCCTCCTCCAGCAACGCCCGTCCGATGCCGCGCCCGCGAGCGGCCACGTCCACCAGCACCATCCCGATCCACGCGAAACGGCCCTCGTATGTCACCGCCGTCGCGGTTCCCACGACGCGGCCATCGAGGACGGCCACGCGGCACCCGTCGCCGCCTCGGGCGACGAGTTGTTCCCAGTCCTCCGCCGTCTGGTTCCAACCGCTCGCCCGGCAGAGCGCCAGACCAGCCGGGATGTCCGCCCGCGTCATCGCCCGGGTCACGGCCCGGTCGTTCGGCCCGCTGCTGTCGGTCATGCGTCGAGCCCGAGGAGCCGCGCCGCGTTGTCGTAATACACCTTGCGGAGGATCCCCTCGGGCAGCCCGATCCCGTAGATCCGCCAGCGGCCCTGCGGCGGCACCGGAGCCGGGGCATAGTCGAAGTACTCGTCTTCGGTCTCGAGGAACCGGTAGTAGATCTCGTAGAGCTTCTCGCCGAACAGTTGCTGTGGTGTGTCGTTGCCGTTCGGGACGGCGTCGGTGCCAAACAGGATCCGGTCCTGGTGTCGCTCGAAGAACGCCCGCGCCGCCCTCGGCTGCCGCCCGAGCTCGCCGATGCGCGCGGCGAGGTCGACGTGAACGTTGGCGAACCGATCCATGCGCTCAGAGACCGCGGCGAGGTTCTCGGCGTTGAGGCCGAGATGAAGCGCGATGAACTGCGTCCGGGGATGCCGCGCCACCACGCGATAGAACGCGTCGAGCAGTTCGCTGAACGACGGAAAGCGGTCGCCGTGGAACGACCAGTCGGGGTGGTTGTTCAGCTCCTCGAATCGCTCGTTGAACCGGTCGGTCGGCAGGAAGAACGCCTCGGGATCGGCCACGTGGATCGCCACCGGCATGTTCAGCGCCCCGCAGGCCTCCCACATCGGGCCGAATCGCGCGTCATCCACCTTGACCAGGGGCCCGGTGGTCACCTTCTCGCGCAAGTACAGGCCGAGCGTCTTCAGCACCTTCAGACCCCGGGCGCCGGCCCCTCGGGCGCGCGCGAGTTCCTCGGCCTGGAACGCCGGGTAGCCCGGCTCGCCCGCGCGGCTCCACCACGGCTCGGTGAAGCTCAGGAACCGTCCAGGATGGGCCTGGTCGTAGGTCCTCACGCTCTCGACGAGGCCTCGGCCGCATCCGCCCGTCAGGTGCACCATCGTCTTCACATTCTTCCGGTCCATCACGTTCAGGAGCGTGGTGGGCGGCGCGAGGAAGGTCATCTCCTCGCCGAGCGGGACGCCGCCCGTCTCCCTGGACGCGAACCCGAGGTGTGCATGGACGTCGATGACCGGGAACCGCGCGCGTTCCACGACGGTCTCGCGGACATGCAACATGCTGCGGGGCTGGAAGTCGGTGAGATCGAGCGGCATCTTCTTCGTCCTCGGCGCCTCGACCGGCGC